>NZ_QTVB01000074.1:0-6070 GCF_003435965.1 Roseburia sp. AF42-8 | reverse complement strand
TCTTCCTCATCTATATAACCATATTGACAATATCCTGATTCCCTTAACTCGGCAATATATGTCCTTTCATCTATTGCAATATTAGGTATAACAAATTTCTCCAATCCATTATTATCATAATTTTTATAATAATTTTTTGTCAGGTCATAATTTTCATTTATCTTTTTTATTTCTACTCCGAACGGATTCTCGTCCGCACTTAATACTACTGTCTCCGGTTCTTCCCCGACCTCTGGCTGTTCCAATGCTGTCTGTTCTCTTTTATACTGCATCAGCGCTGCAGCTATTCCGATTACAAATAATGCTATAATGATTATTCCTACTATTTTTTTCTTTTTCATTTTTCTTTTCCTTCTAAAGTATATAATTGTTATATTTCAATTCTTTCGCCTATCTTTAATGAACTAAGATTATTCTGTTACTGCATTTTATTCATCCCACATTTCTGCTGACAAATTCCATTCTTCCTTCGGAAAATTGATATTAGAAAGTTCTCGCCCCGTTTCAAAATCTTTTGTCACTATATTAACTGACCAATTATCGTTTCCATTAAGTATCTGATATATTTCAATCTCCTCCAGCAAACGCATTATATTATCCATAACTTTCGTAGCATGTGCATTAATCGATACATCAGCTTCAATCATCGTATAATTCTCTGATACAGCAAATTTATACCAATCTTCTCCATCAGCCGATAATACTGTTTTATGAATAACCGACTCTGTATTGCCAATCCAATCTTCTTTCTGCTTTTCCGTCATTTCTGCTATTATATTATCTTCCTCATCTATATAACCATATTTACAATATCCCGATTCCCTTAATGCTATAATGTATGACCTTTCATCTGTAGTGACATTAGGTATAACAAATTTCTCCAATCCCTTATTATCATAATTTTTATAATAATTTTTTGTCAGGTCATAATTTTCATTTATCTTTTTTATCTCTACTCCGAACGGATTCTCATCCGCACTTAATACTACTGTCTCCGGTTCTTCCCCAACCTCTGGCTGTTCCAATGCTGTCTGTTCTCTTTTATACTGCATCAGCGCTGCAGCTATTCCGATTACAAATAATGCTATAACAATTAACCCTGCCACATTCCTTTTCTTCATGTTTAAGCTCCTCTTTTATCAGAAGAACTACCTGTTTTTTACAGGCAATCCTCCCAACTTATTTTTGCAATTATGTTATATTAAATTGTTTTATAAATTATTTGGGATACTTGCCGGAGAATTCCGACATATATGAACTTCCTTATTCTATAAAAGATGTAAGTGTTATTTTCATAGCCCACACTCCCATTGTTTACTCAACAATCACTTAATAGCTTAAACATTTCACTTTTTTTCTGTCAATTAGCAATTTAGATAAAACACACTATTGTATTTGTAGGATTTTCACAAAAGCGAATTATATAACTTTTACATTTCATTATGTACTTCCGGAAATATATGCTATAATGGACGCATATTTGATTCATTTACTAAGGAGAGGTATTTTACAATGAAAGAAAAATTTAAAAATCTGTCAGCCCCCGTTGGAATTGTGCTGTCTATTGTAGCGGTTATTCTTTTTACCGGGTTATTGTTGGGACTTGGCTTTGTTTTAGGAAAAATTCCGGGATTAAATGAACAAAACGACTACCTGCTTCAGGCAATCGCAGAATTTATCATTCTGATTGTTTTCCTGATTATAACCTTTGTGATTGGTTATACCCGTATCTTTACGGAAAATGTTGCCGGCTGGCTCAGAAGTTTATATACCGGCGGCTTCTTTGTGGTTTACTGTCTGTTCAGCCTTATTGCACAGATTTATCTTTGCAGTATATCAAAAGCGGGAAATGTAAGACCTGCTTTGGAAATTATATTCTATATAGTTGCTATTTTTCTGGTTGGACTGGTAGAAGAACTGGTTTTTCGAGGTGTCATTTTTAATCTGTTACTGAACAGTTTTCCAAAAACAAGAAAAGGCATTACCGGTGCCATTGTTTTAGGCGGCGTCCTCTTTGGTCTGATGCATTTTGTAAATATTCTTTCCGGAGTGAAATTTACAAGTGCGCTGATTCAGGTTATCTCCGCTGCTTTGATGGGTATTTTATTCTGTACGATATATGCATCTACCCGCAATTTCTGGATGCTTGTCATTTTCCATGCCCTTGTTGATTTTGCCAGCCTGCTTTCCACCGGAATTTTCGATGCCGGAAATATTGTGTCCCAGATCAATACTTTCTCTGCAATTAATTCCCTGTCATTTATCATGCTGGCAATTCCAATGTTTGTTATGCTGCGCAAATCAAGACGTATCCGCTTAGAGATGCTCTACAACAACGTTCCGATTTATGATGATGAACACGAAGCTAAGATGCTTTCCATCGTATCTCTTGTTCTTGGCATCATCAGTCTGGTACTTTCCTGCATCGGCTATCTGATTGGGCTTGGTATTGTGGGCATTTTTGCAGCAATTCTTTCCAAGAAAGCCAAACCATATAATAACTCTATGGCTACTGCCGGAATGATTACTTCCATCATAGGAATTATCCTTTCTGCCATTGCTGTGGTTCTTCTCAGCGTGGTCTACTCCAGCGATATGATGGCGCAGTTTATGTGAAATTTCAACATGGAAAGCCCGGATTGCTCCGGGCTTTTCTTATACATTGTCTACATTGTTTAAATTTTTTCGGATACGAGGGCTATGCTTCTTCTGCCTTGTCATCCAGATTTACTATGATTATATTTTTTCTTGTAACTGCGCCAATCTCTTCCAATGCATTGAGCATACGGTATACGGTTGCTGTTCCAATGCTTTTGTCTTTCTTGGACGCTCTGTAATAAATTTCCTTACAACTGGAGCAGTTATCTTCTAAGATAATATCCAAAAGAATACGACGCTGCTTTGTCATCCGGCATCCCCGGTCTTTCAGCATCTTGATTATCTTGTCTCTGGTCTGTGTCGTCTGCGTCATGCCTGCCTCCAATCTAGATTAATGGCAATGTCCATCACAGTGCTTGCAGTTCACACCACACTGCAGTGATTTTCCTGCCTTTTTGTCTTTTACCATGCTTCGAATTATAAGTGCAACGACTGCTACAACTACAGTTCCAACAATAACTGTACCCATCGTAATCACTCCTTTCTGTTATGGCGGATTATTTTGCTTTTACTGTTACATTTAATGTCTGGCTTTCCTTATAAGGACGGAACAAAAGATAAATGAATCCGATGATTAAAAGGAATGCGACTACTGTTCCAATTCCAAATGTTCCTGCTGTAATTAAGGAACCAATCTGGAAGATACATAAGGATACAACATATGCAAGGATACACTGATATCCGATTGCGAACCAGAACCATTTTGTATTGTTCATCTCACGTTTGATTGCACCCATAGCTGCGAAACATGGTGCACACAGTAAGTTGAATACTAAGTAAGAATATGCTGCAAGTGCAGTCATGCTGCTTGCAAGGTTACCCCAGATTTCTGCTCCGTCTTCTGCAACTTCTGCAAATCCGAATAACTGTCCGATTGTTCCTACTACGTTCTCTTTTGCGATTAATCCGGTAATAGCTGCAACTGTCATCTTCCAGTTACCCCATCCAAGAGGTGCGAAAATCCAGGCAACTGCATTACCAATCTTAGCTAAGATACATTCTGCCTGAGCAGCTTCCAGCGCGGTTCCTTCCAGTCCGTCAAAGTTTAACATTCCGAAGCTTCCGTCTGTCCATCCAAAGTTCATTAAGAACCAGACTACGATAGTTGATAAAAGGATGATGGTACCAGCCTTCTTAATAAAGGACCAGCCTCTCTCCCACATGCTTCTTAATACGTTTCCAACTGTTGGCCAGTGATATGCCGGTAACTCCATAACGAATGGTGCCGGATCTCCAGCGAACATCTTTGTTTTCTTTAAGATAATACCGGAGCAGATGATTGCTGCGATACCAACGAAATATGCACTTGGTGCAACCCATGAAGCTCCATCAAATAATGCACCTGCGATCAATGCGATGATTGGAAGTTTTGCTCCACATGGGATAAATGTTGTTGTCATAATTGTCATCTTACGGTCTCTGTCATTTTCAATGGTTCTTGATGCCATAACTCCAGGAACACCACAACCACTACCGATTAACATCGGGATAAATGATTTTCCGGAAAGACCGAATTTACGGAAGATGCGGTCCATGATAAATGCGACACGGGCCATATAACCGCAGGACTCTAAGAATGCTAAAAAGATGAATAATACCAGCATCTGCGGTACGAATCCGAGAACTGCACCAACACCGGAGATAATACCATCTACAATAAGACCTGTCAGCCAGTCTGCACATCCGATATTTTCAAAGAAGTTCTGTGCTGCCGGGATAATCCACTCACCAAAGAGAGTATCATTGGTCCAGTCTGTTAAAATGGAACCTACTGTTGTTACAGATACATAATATACAATCCACATAACTACTGCGAAGATTGGCAGTGCCAGCCAGCGGTTTGTTACGATACGGTCAATCTTATCGGAAGTAGAAAGTTTTTTCTTGCCATTCTTGGTAATACACTCACCAATAATGCTTGAAATATATACATATCTTTCATTTGTGATAATACTTTCGGTATCATCATCAAATGCATCTTCCATTTCTTTGATTTCTGCAGATACATCTGCTTTCTGTTTCATCTGCTCTGCAATCTTATCATCTTTCTCAAGAAGTTTGATTGCAAAGAAACGTTTCTGTTCTTCCGGAATGTCACTTCCTAATTTTTCTTCTGCTTTGCGGATGATGTCCTCCGCTTCTTTCGAGAACTCATGTACCGGAGCTCCGGCTTTCTGTTTTGCAGCTTCGATTGCCTTCTCTGCTGCAGCCATGATTCCGGTTCCTTTTAATGCAGAAATCTCAACTACTTCGCATCCTAATTTTTTAGAAAGCTTGTCGATATGTATCTGGTCTCCGGATTTCTTTACCAAGTCCATCATGTTTACAGCCATGATAACCGGAATTCCCAGTTCCATTAACTGTGTAGAAAGATAAAGGTTTCTCTCGATGTTGGTTCCATCTACAATATTTAAGATTGCATCCGGACGTTCGTTAATCAGGTAATTTCTTGCAACAACTTCTTCCAGTGTATATGGTGATAAGGAATAGATACCTGGTAAGTCCATGATTGTTACATCCTTATGACCTTTTAACTTTCCTTCTTTTTTCTCTACAGTTACGCCCGGCCAGTTACCTACGAACTGGTTAGAACCTGTCAGAGCATTAAATAATGTGGTTTTTCCACTGTTGGGATTTCCTGCTAATGCAATTTTAATCGCCATCTTTTTTACTCCTCTTTTCTTCTTTCTTTTATCATTTTTAAATTTCCTGCATAGAGCCTTTCTATGCTGTTAGTCCGATATTTCTTTTGTTAGTCGGGCTGTTTCAATGTTAGCTTAGCATTCCTTATGTTAGCATTTACTAACCTATATGCAAAAAAAATTTATTCTACTTCAATCATTTCTGCATCTGCTTTACGAAGAGAAAGCTCATAGCCACGAACTGTCACCTCTACCGGATCACCGAGTGGAGCAACCTTTCTTACATAAACGTCCACGCCCTTGGTAATACCCATGTCCATGATACGTCTCTTTACCGGTCCCTCTCCGGACAGCTTTTTCACCTTTACGGTCTGACCGCAGGCTACTTCTTTTAATGTCTTCATAATTTCCTCCTTCTGGCTGTTACACCATAATCTTATTTGCCATGTCTTTTCCAATTGCTACTCTGGATTCTTTGACATTTACAATCATATTTCCATTTACCTCGGATACTACTGTTACTGTACCACCGGCAACAAAACCAAGGTTTTCAAGAAATCTTCTTGTCTCTTCTTTACCGCCGACTTTCTTAATTACGTTCGGCTCTCCTTCTTTTACCATAGATAAAGGCATCATGTTCTCCTCTTTTCTATTGTGCTATTGTTAATTTTTTCTCATTTCATTGGTTAGTATATTCTAACTATCATTAGTTGTCAAGAACGTTTTTGAGAAAATTTTATCATTAAGAAACATTTTTTTGCTTTCATTTT
>NZ_QTVB01000073.1:0-6283 GCF_003435965.1 Roseburia sp. AF42-8 | reverse complement strand
CCTGCTTTTCGCAGTATTTTTCCAGCATATCACGCTGGTTTGCGATACTGGCACTTTCGCCTTGCAGGTCATCGTCCTTTGACAGCCTGCAATAGACCGCCGCACGATAGCCCCCGGCAAGTGCTGAACCGATTGTTCTGTATTCCATTTCGTTCATCATAGCCATTTACCCACACAATCCAGACGGTATCTGGCTCTGTTGAACCTCATCTTCATTATACTTCAAATCTTTCTTTTTAGCAAGATATTCTTTTGTATTTGTTTTGCCGTATTTCTGGGAAATCAGGCTGACGAACACATCGGTGGCGTCCAGTTCCCCGTCAAATACGGTTGTCACTTCAATCTTGGTCTTATTTTTCGCCATAGGCAGTTATCCTCCATACATGAAAATAGCCAGACAGAGAACGGTCGGCAACGAAGTCCGGCAACGGGCTTCAAAAGACCTTGCAAACAATCTCAATCTGGCGTTGATTACTATTTATACTTTTCTTTTATTTTTCTGTTGTTTTGGTTGTCAGAGAGGGAAAAAGCCCGGAAATAAGGGATTTTCCCCGGCAACCGGCTCGGCAACGGGATAGCAACGAAGTCGGCAACGGGCTGTCATTTTCAGAATGGAAGCTCCATCTGCTCTGTGACCTCCACAAAACCGTCCATCGTTTTTTCAGACGGGTTGCCGGAGTCCGTTGCCGGGTTTTCACGCTCCCAGCCCTTTTGTCTGCCGTATTCCGCAAACATCCTCGGATTGGAAAAGTAGTTCCACCCGGTAATGCACTGGTTCATTATCTCGTTGATTTCCCGGATTTCCCATTGCTTCGGCTCATCAAAGGTGTGGTTTAAGGCTTCCTTGTAGAGCTGCTTGGAGCAGACCGTTTCCCCGGTGTACTTATCAAGGTAAGCCTGTATCATCCCGGCTTTGGTGTCCTCCGGCATAAAATCCCGCTGGTGTTCTTTGAGATACCGCTGCATGGCTGGGCTGAATGACAGCTTGAACATGCCGCTTCGGTAAATCTCCATTGCTTCCGCCCACATCTGGCTGATATAGGCTCTGGAAGCGGCTTCGTCCTCCAAAATGTGAACCTCGGCTTGCTCCGGGTACACCATGACCGGGATAAATCGGCGGTTGCCGGAACGGTCAAGGGGGAGAAAGTCAAGGGCGTTGGAAGTGCCGCCGAACACGCATTGACGGGGGCGGTCTGCCGGGTGAGTTTCATAGGGAATTTTGTAAACCTCTTTCTGGCGGCTTAGAAAGGACTTGATTTCCTCAATGCTCTTGGCATTGGCGGTTGCCATCATTTCCGACATTTCAATTATCCAGTGACCTTGCAGCTTGCGGTACACGTTATCATCGTCCAGCTTCCGCAAATCATCGGAAAACCACTCGTCCCGGACTGCCAGCAGCCGGAAGAAGGTGGATTTGCCAGCCCCCTGACCGCCTACCAGACACAGCATGATTTCAAACTTGCTTCCGGGCTTAAATGCCCTTGTAATCGCCCCCAGCATGAACAGCTTCAAGGCTTCATAGGTGTAATCGTCCACATCAGCTCCCAGAAAGTGCCGCAGACAGAAGCGGATGCGCTCAGTCCCGTCCCATGCAAGGCTGTTCAGAAAATCCCGGATGGGGTGGTACTTATTCTCATTCGCCACAATCCCGATGGCGGTTTCAATCTTTTTCTCACTGGTAAGCCCGTAGGTTTCCTCCAGATAGAGAAGCAGATACTTCATGTCCGTATCGGTCAGGGCTGTGCTTTCTCTGTGAAAACCGATGGGCTTTATGATGTCCTTGCGGTCGGTCAGGATGTTGTAGGCGATTGCCCCGGCAAGCACAGGGTCACGCTGGAATACGGTCAGGCAGTTCCGTATGCTCTGGCGGACGCCGCCTTTCTCGGTGGTTTCCAGAGTTGCCTTTACTTCCTCAACGCTCTGGGGCGGCTGCATGGCGTTCATGGTGTTTTTTAGTTCTTGCTGCGTCTGCGGCTGCAAGCTCTGCCATTCGCTGTTCAAGCTGTATCACATCCTTTCCGTAGTCCATAATCAAAACCGCTTTTTCCTCTGTCTCCCCGAACAGCAGCACATCCAGCAGATATTCCACATGGGCTTGCTTCTGCAAGGCTTCCACGAACCGGGGATGAAACGCTTCCTCCGGGGAGTGCGGGGCATAGTCGGTTTTCCATACCCGTAAGAGGTGTAGATAATCGGCAAGGACACGGAAGCAATGTGCCTTTGCTTCCCGGAACTGTTCTTCCGGGGATTTCTGCCGGGGCTTGGGCTTCCTTGCCCTGCCCGGTGGCTTCCAGTCCTCATAGGCAAGCCCGAAGTCACTCGCCAACTGTGCGGCGGCTTCCTTTTTCCCCAGCCCGTACAGGGCAGCTACAAAATCAATCACATCCCCATCTGCACCACATCCGAAGCAGTGGAAACGCTTGTCCAGCTTCATGCTGGGGTCTTATCGTTGTGGAACGGGCAGCAAGCCATCCCGTTTCTGTTTACCCGGATTCCGTAATGCTCCGCAGCCTGTCTTGTCGTAACGGACTGCTTCACAGCTTCAAATACATTCAAATCAATTCCTCCTTGTAAAAAGAAAAGGCACTTATCATTCTCAATCTGAAAATGGCAAGTGCCTGTTAAAGTTCCATATCCTGTTGTTTGTGTTTCGTCTGCGCCGGGGCGTTTTTCTGTGCTTTCTTCTCGTCAGCCTTATCCTGCAAGACTTCTTTGAGGGGCTGCTTCTTGGGCGGCTCTTTGCTTTCCTCTGTGCCGGGTGTGGCTTTCCGTACCCAGTAGCGGATGTCCCGCAGCTTCTTCAAATCTTCCTGCACCTCGGTCAACGGTACTTTCAAGTCTGCGATTTCGCCCACAAGCTTCGCCTGTTCCTGCAAAAGCTCCTTTTTCGTGCTGTCCTTATCATCCGGGTGCTTGGCAAGGTAGGCACTGGCTTTCTCAAACCGGGCAACCTCCGGGTGTTCCAGCTTGAATTTTTCCTTAGTTTTCTTGAAAAATATCTTCTGGTATTTCTCATAAACGGGCTTACATTCCTTACAGTCCGTCCGGGCGGCAAGGATAGCGTCAATCACGTTGCTGCGGGTTTCCTTTGGCTTCATCTGCTTTCGGTAGTCGGCGGCAGATTTCCCGGACGTTTCTATAAAGTTTTCCAAATCCTCCACGGTGGAAAGTCCCTTTCTCTGAAGATAGGACAGGGCTTCGCTGACTGCCTTTAAGTCTTTGGAAGTTCCACGGTTTTGTCCCGCCCGTGTCCAGTCGCTCCGTTCTGCCTTTCGTACCTCCATGTACTTCATCAACAGATTGGGAAGAAATACCGCTTCCTCCGCAGCTTTTTCCGCAAGCAGTTCTTTTCGTTTTTCACTAAGCTCGATAATCCAGCCTTTGAGATTTTTAATAAGCTGCCGGATAGACTTCATCAGGCTGTTGGCGGCTTTGATTTCCCGGTTCAGATTTCCGATGTTGGTCTGAATCCCTCGCTTTTCCATCTGCCGGACAGCAGCACCCTCATGGACGGTAGGGATAATATCAAGCCCCTGTCTTTCATAAGAACGGAGATCCACCCGCTCCGGGCGGTTGTTGGCTTCCAGATAGCGGTTCTGGATGATCTCCCATTCATGCCGCCAGATTTCACAATACTTGCGGTCGTTCCAGTCAACCGTATCTTCCTTGTGACTTTTCCATCTGCCGGACGGAAGTTTTATCCGTTCCCCGTTCTCGTCAAGGTCATAAACCTTGCGGCTCTTGGGAAGCCATTTCCCATGTTCATCCATTGCCCGCATAGTCAGCATGACATGAGCGTGAGGGTTTCCGTCCCCTTTGTCATGGATGGCAAAATCCACGCACATTCCTTTGGAAACAAACTGCTGATTGCAGAAATCCCGGACAAGGGCGGCGTACTGGTCGGGCGGTATCTCTCTGGGAATGGAAAGCACCCACCGCCTTGCAAGCTGGGAGTTCCATTGCTTCTCAACAGCTTCGGCGGCGTTCCATAAGGTATTGCGGTCTGCATACTCTGGCGGGGCATTTGCCGGGAGCAGGATTTCATTATGGACGATACCACGCTTTTCTGGGTAGTGCTTCACTTGCTGGTCGTATTCACAGAACAGCTTTTCGCCGCTTTGGTAAGCAGCGGCGGCAACAGCAGACTGGCGGTTGCTACGCTGGACGATGGAGATTTGATTGTGTGGACAGGGCATTTAGTGTTCCTCCTTTCCGATTTTAGGTATAAAAAAAGCAGGAGACCTTTTTCAGATTTCCTGCTTGGTGTGCCGCTGGGGGCGGCGGGTATTTAGTTAAAATTCAAGATTACTTAACTTTATAATAGTTTTCTATTGCCTGTGCAAAGAAATCAGAAGCCCCTTCACCGTATTTTTCGTCTATCATTGGTTTGATTTGTTCATTGCGGTAATACTGCGTCTGTGCCATCATAAAGCCTTTTTCTTCTTTTATCTGGGCAAGCTGTTTCATAACAAAGCCATATTCTCCAACAAGCTCTTTTACTTCAAAAGAATCTATGTCACAATTCTGTTTTGCAATCAGTTTTTGCAAAATCGCTTCTATCCGTTTGTTATAGCTTTCTGCAACTTCTTTGCTGACGGGAGTTCGGGCAACAGACAGAAACTTGTCCTTTCCACCATACCATTCAACTACCTTTGCATAGCCTTTCTGCATTTCTTCCGAAGATACGACTTCCATATAATGCTTTTTCCATTGTTCAATGCTACCAAATTCTTTAATTGCAATGTTTCTCATATTCTCCGGCATATGCTCAAGCATGGTTTGGAACATTTCTTCTACTTCTGTTTTGGTAAAAATTGTAAAATCCATTTTGTTCTCTCCTTTCAGAATGTCATCAATGCTGGCAATCAGACGTTCCATTCGTTCTTTCTTTGTTACCAACATTTTTCGCTGTACTTGTAGAATCTGATTTCTTTCAAGAGCCGGATTGTCCAAAACAGCTTTGATTTCTTTCAAGGAGATATCAAACTCACGGAAAAATAAAATCTGTTGTAATGTTTCCAGTGCCTTATCGTCATAAAGCCGGTATCCCGCATCACTTTTTTCTGTTGGCTTTAACAACCCGATTTCATCATAATAGTGAAGCGTGCGAACGCTGATACCTGTTAAATCTGATATTTCTTTTACTGTCCTCATAGCTGCTGACCTCCTGTTCCTGATAAGGTAACTTTAATCTATGACGTTCCGTGAGAGTCAATAGGCATTTTCATTTTTTAGTATAACATTTTTCATTTCTTCTCAAAAGACAGAAAACTGATTCTGTAAAACTTGTCGGCTGGGAACAGCTTGCAACGCAAGGTGTCCCCAGATGGCAAGTCCACAAAAGGGTAGCTGGCGAAAGCCAGCGCAGGGGAAGTGTAGCGTCCCCTGTTTGATTTGGAGCAGTCCGTGGCTGCGGAAAATCACAGCCCTCCGGCGAGGAGCCTTCGGAGAACGCAATGCACCAACCTTTGGGTGGTGTATAATTGCGCCCTTAGTAAACTAAGGGGTTTCCAGCTTCTCCCGTTCCAGCAGTTTTTTCAATAGTTCCTGCGTGTCCTGCCTGTGAAAAATGAGTTTCAACAGCAGCATGACATCATCATCTGTCAGGCGTTCCGGCTCTTGCAGAAAACTTTCCAGCATACCGCCACGAGTACAGAGCCGATGCGTCCGTTCCTTTCGGGTAAGCTGCTTCAACTGGTGCTGCAATGCCTTTTCATCATTGATGGCTTTCCGCAGTTTCTTTTCGCTTTTTTCCAACTCCCGGTTGAGCTTTTCCAGTTTTGAGGTATCAGGCAAGGGCAGCGTCCTCCTTTCCCGGTATCAGCACATAAATCCTGTTTGGTTCTCCAATGCCCTGACGCACCCGCATGATAAGTCCGGCGGTTTCCAGTTCATTCAGAGAACGCTTGACCGTCATGGGGCTGCGGGACAGGACTGCGGCAATGGCTGTGATGGGGAAGCAGACAAACAGGATTCCGTTCTCGTCCTCCTTCCCTTTGGATAGCATAGCGTCCAGCATCCGGCAGTACATGACCTTTGCGGTGCTGCTGACTGGAAATCCTGTCAACGCTCTGGGAAATGGCATACAGGGCGGTAATGGTGTGTCTATCGTCATAAATTCAAAATTCATTCGGTGTGTTCCTCCTTTTTCTTTGCTCGTTTGGATAAATAACAGGGGCAGTCAATCACAACCGCCCGGAAGCTCTGCTTGCACCCATGCTGGCATTTCCGGCATAATTCGTTGTAAGTGACACGCCCCCGGTCATTGAGGTAAAAGGAAAGC
>NZ_QTVB01000072.1:0-6327 GCF_003435965.1 Roseburia sp. AF42-8 | reverse complement strand
TGGGCAGGTTGTTTAAATCCCTGCCCGCTGGAATGTTATTATAATAGTCAGAATTATTTACAGTAACCATATTATCCCCCTGCCTTATATAAGTCTTATAATCTGTATCTTTAAATTCCTCCCGGCATTTTATTCTCTTATTTTAGATGCCAGTACGGTATAAAATTCTTTTTCCTGCTGCAGATATGCTGCCCTTTCCTCTGTAACTGCTGCCAACGGATTTTCTATTCTCTCCAATACTTTGTCGATAGCTGCTAAACAACTTTCTTTCGTTTCACCAAAAATATTGTCATCACCACCTGTCAGAAAATCCTGCTCTACAGATAACTGCGTTAATGTACTGGTTACATCCGTCTGAAATGGATTAAAACCAGTTTCTTCCAATGTTTCCTGCCACGCCGCCTTTACACTCTCCGGCACTGTCTGAAGGTAATAATCACTAATATATGCAATCTGCTTTTTGGTCTTTTCATCTGCAAACTGGTAGATTCTGTTATTCGCTTTTAACTGTTCATATGCCGCCTGCGCATCACTGTTCGCTTCTGACTCATACCAACCATCTTTATTTTTGCTATATTTCATACCATTGACCGTAAAATCTTTGGAAGTGTCTACACCCAGATAAGACATAACATCCGTAATTCCCTCTGTATACCGGGCATATTCCTCCTTTGAATGTGCTACAGTAGTCATTGTCCCACCTGCATTTCGCAGCATGGATGCCAATGCATCTGCCATTCTCTGTGCTTTTACATATGATTGTGTATCATACGGATTATCTCCACCAGAAACCTCTACTCCATGCGCCGTAACCGTAAGCACATGACCTCCATTAACACGGATTCTTTGCCCTTCCGCAATATTAACAGAATTATTCTGTCTGCTAAGTGACGAACTCTTCGCCAATTTTATAGGTGTTTTTAACACTTGAACCAAATCTTCTACCGGATTTAGTAAGTGCTGCGACATCGCCTCATTATAGGTTTCCTTATCTTTAATAGCTGTATTTTTGTAATTAGATGTAAGTCCTCTTGTATTAGGATTAATATAACTTGATATTGACTGCATTGTCTCAATCTCCTTCGTTTATTCTAAATTCTCTTTTCCTTCTATGTCCAAATAACTAAGCCTTATTTATACTTACTATTTGCATTTGGCAAATTAAGATATGTATCCATACTTTTCGTCCAAAGCAACGATAAGTCAAACTTTCCCAATTTGTTTAAATCTTCTATGCTTTTTTTGAACATTGCGATAAAATCTCTTCTGTCGTTAAGTCCCATATTACCAGCTTCAAGCGGCAGAGACGTGAAACCTCCCTGCTTTTCCACTTTGTAATGTGCCTCCAATGCACGCATTTCGACTACTGTAGCATTTGATGGATTAACGTCATTGATATAAATTCTTTGCTCAAACTCTTTCCCGTTTTCATCCACACCTTTCGCTAACACCACAGGATTTTCATCCGTCAAATCATCCGCATATTTAAGACAATAAGAAAGACCTGTTCCATTACCTCCCGTCCACAACATATTATCTGTTGTGAATATCTGATATACCTTTGGTGTTTCTGCCGTATAAAATGTCTTTTCCGCAGATGCAGGTGCTTTCATATAATTACTTTTTTGTTGACCGTACAATGAAGATACGGTATTCAGACCAGAACCAATATACATATTTCTGTTCCTCCAATCAGCTCAAAATTTTCTCTATATGCCAGTCCAGTTTCCGCCTCAACTTTTTTGGATAAAAGTGTTTTCAACACCTAATCCCATATTAACTTTCCACGGTTCTTCTGTCAGTCGGAACCGCACCTGCTCTCTCCTATGGAGTCCAAGCTTACTTTTTCTACTATATTCAAATAACTAAGCCCTATTTATGCTTACTGCTTGCATTTAGATAAGTATTCATATTTCGCATATAAAACATCTGCAAATCATACCTTCCTAATTTATTCATATCCTGTATAACCTTTTCAAAGCTGGATATAAGGTCGCATCTGTCATTTAATCCCATACACCCAGTTTCTTGCGGAAAATAACTGAGACTATTCCCCTTGTCGACGTTATAATATGCCTCCAAAGCACTCATTTCAACATAAGAAGCATTTCTCAAATTAATATCATTAATGTTACTCTTTTCTTCAAATTCTTTTCCATTTTCGTCAACGCCTTTGGCTATCACTACAGGATTATCCTCTGTTGACTCTTCTGCGTATTTAATATAAAACGAAAGACCTGTTCCATTTCCACCTGAAAACAACATATCATCCGTCTTTAAATACACCTTCACTGATGTCTGAGAAAATGCCTCATTTTCGGCAACATATGTTTTGCTATTATTTTACTGCTTTCCAAATACTTCCGATGCACTTTGCACTCCCGAACCAATACGCATTTAATTACCTCCTTCTGATGTTGTATCATAATACTTTCCTGAAACTGTACTCATACATATCCGAATACATGTTATCATGGGGTTGGGGCGTCAGCCTTCTGTCCAATGCCGCCATATCCACCGTAAAACCGCTGTCTGCCACAGAGAAAGCGCCATTGCTGAATTGAAACTCCGAAGTAAAATCGGGAATCCCCAGATCACCGCTTGTCCTGTTATGTCCTATAATATTTATCAATGCATCCTTTATCCGCTCTATCTTGGCATTGTCTTTTGTTTTGTTGATCAGATTAGCGGCTTTTTCCGGCAACCCGCCAATTTTTCCGTCCGGTGTCAGATAAAAGTTCTCCAGAGAAATATCTTCTCCCGTAACCCCTTTTAAGTAACGCCTGACTTCCTGCACATCCGTGGCATACTGATAGGTATTAGACGACAGATTTCCCACACTGTCAGCAATTCCTGTGTAATACTGATACATCCGGTCACTGTACTTTTCTTCTACCAGTTTCTGAACCTGTTCCCGGACTTCTTTATCTTCGATACCGCTCACTGTTACATTCCCATTGCTTTCAATCTTTATCTGCATTCCCTCCAGCTCATCACGTGAGATACCTTTGCTTTCCAGATCCTTTACAAAATCCTCGGAAAAATCATGTTTCAGTTCCGCCTTCTGCTGTGCTTTCTCAAAATCTTTCAGGTTGGCAAAAATTTTCACATACTCCATTTCCACATCATCCAGTGTCTTTCCTTCTGCCATGTCCTGCAACAATTCATCCACTGTGCGCCCGCCTTTGTATTTCTTTTCTTCCGGCAGACTTTCAAACTGCTTCTGGTGGAGTTTCTCCATTTCTTTTGTATAATTTTTCTCTGTATCCATCAGGACTTCATTATATTTGTCGAGGCATTCCCTCCAATTTTCATCTTTCCGGCTGTATGCACCGTGAAGGTTCCCGAATGCCTCCCTTATGGCATCGGTCTTTTCCTGTTCTTTATTTTCCGTAACCTTGAAACTGATTTTATAATAATCATCTGGAGAAACTTCTTCCCCATTTTTGTTTTCTATTTTGATACAATATTTATTGGTATTTGTATCCCAGTTCGGGATGGTCAGTGTTTTACGTCCTTCTCCGTCCCATTCTGCCTTTCCGACCTGATTGCCATATTCATCATATAAGGTGAGGTCATAATCACAGCCTTCCGGCATGTCCATATAGATTTGAACCCCAAAATAATTCTGTATGGTTCGATTAAATGGAATGGAAAAGTTATAGAAATCCACATCCTTTTTATCACTGAGATTTCCTTTCAGACTGCTGGTTTCGTCCTTAATCAGAAAATCCAAATCCAGAAATGTGCTTCCCTTCTTCTTGTCCGAAACCTCATAGGTGGTATGCTGTCTGCGATAAGTGTCATTGCTACCAAGTGTACAGGTATCTTCCTGAAGTGTCATATTTTTCTTCAGTTTCCCTTCAAAAAATGCCACTGTTTCCTTTCCAGACATGAAAAAAATCGGTTTTTGACGAAATGCCGCCCCATATGTAGAATGATTACTGTTTATTTCCATTTCTTATCCTTCCTCCCGAAAAATATCTTACCTGTATTCTTATGCTTTCCTGTCAAAAGATGAGCCTACAGTATAACAGGATTATCCGGTAAAATAATACTGCTTTTCTCATATGCTGCCGCCGCCAACTGGCTATTTAGATATTCGTTTTGTACAGCTTTTCGTCTTGCCATCTCATCGTTGTCATTTTCCGTTTCTGTTCCAGTCAATTATAACTTTTCCAATCTTTCCAGAAACGCAACATAGAATTCTCTTTCTTTCATACAAGCCCTCTGAACTTCTATGCTTTTAGGGACATATTCCAGTGGATGGTCTAAATTATATAAAGCCTGTTTCGTTGCCTGAATTGCAGATTCTGTTGTGTTTCCCAAAATGTCGATGTTATCCACATCGACCTCACCCTTCATCTGCTTATTCAGCCTTTGTACCATCATCTGTGATATATGGCTCAACATTCCGTTTTTCTTTATTCCCATACCATTCGCATTTACTTCCTTTGCTGCTTCCATCCATGCATCTTTTACCTCCTGCGGAGCATTCGGACCAATCATATCAAATGCTTTTTCGTTAAAATCCGTATCTGCCATATATGGATTTATACTCTCATTTTCCTGTTTGGCACGTTCTGTACTAAATTGAGGAATATCATTCTGTCTGCGTCTGTTTTCGTATGACACACCATTCATAGAATAGTTGGAACTAATCTGCATATATCAATACTCCTTTTTATTTGAATTGCATTATTATCATTAGGCTTTCGCTTCAAAAACTGGTCTTTTCTCCAGATAATCCGGTAATTCTTTTAATTCAGAATTCATACCATTCTTTACGGCATTATATTCCTTCCAGTAAATGGAATAAAATTCATCTTTTCTTGTAAGTTCTGCCGGAGTCATTTCGTATCCCCAGCCAGCACCGGTATTTGACAATACATTGACACCCTGACCCTGAATTTGAACACCATAACCTCCTGATGTTAAAATAGTGAAATTTAATGTTCCACCTCCTGCCAGTGCAATCTGCTTGTCTGCAAGATTCTGATTTTTTCCCTCTGCCTGTTCCAAAAAATCCAGTAAGGTTAATTCTCCGATCCCTTTACATTTTGGATTGGTATTTTGATTTTTCATTGCACTTTTTGCCTGTTGGTACAACTGCTTTCTATCCGGTGCAACCTCTGACAAATATTCTGCCCTTAACTGCAATACCTGCCTTGAAATAGAGTCTTGTTCTGTTTTATCAGTAGCATTGGCAGCCTTTTGTGCCAGTTTCCTAATCTCACTTACAAATTCAGTCTGCGTTTTTGTACTTTTTCCTTTCGATGGAATATAAGACCAGTTTGGTTCTCCATTACTACCAGAAGTAATTAGCTGTTCCCTTCCAACTGTTCCTATATTTGAAAAAGAGATTCCCATAAATCCACCTCACGGTTCATAAATAAATCTATCCCTTTATATCTACTGACTTTCTGCCACTCTACTCTCTGGTGATGCCATCCAATGCACCAATTTGATATTTTCCTTTTATCGAATCCTCTTATGCCTTAATATCAAAACTTGATCTATCAGGTGCAGAAATACTCACAGATTCTGCTACAAGGCTCTGTGTCATACTTTTTACATCATTACCAGTTATGGATAAGGTATAATCACCCGTTTCTTTTCTTTCTGCCGATTTTTCTGCACGTTGCTTTGCAGCTTTTTCTTCCTCTGCTTTTTTAGCAGCTCTTTTTTCTTTTACCTTTTCCTCTTTTTCTCTGTTCTCTTTTGCCTTTCGTTCAGCATTCTCTTTCGCTATTTTCCCATCTGGATCATTTGTACAAGATGCTGTCTCTATAATATTTCCGTTTGCATCAATCATATAACTCTGATTTGTCACAGTGCCCAAACATCCATTAATCGTATCTTTTGTACAATCCGGAATGGCTGCTAAGTTTTCCTCCAAATACTTTGCTTTTTCCGGATCATTCATGCACTTTTGTAAAAATGCACTTGAAACAGATACCGTTGTCGGAATGCCCTGCATTGAAGTCAGCCCTATATTCATATAATGGTATTTTCCTTGCAAGTATTTTGAATAATCATTTACATTACTATACCCTGTCTTAATCTGCTCTGTTTTTGTCACACCGGGACGTGATGTTTTTAATTCAACTGTACTTGTTGTCACGTTGCCATCTTTTGTATTTGTACTATCCTTTTCACTATCTGTTTTTTTTACAGTATTCTTATAATTTGAAGCATAATACGATGTGTAACTGCTGTTATTGATACCCGTAATTGCCATAATCCTACCTCCCTGTTATTGAAACTTAAAATAATTTCTATTATATTGAACGACTTGGATATTTATTTCTCTCAGCCTCAATATGA
>NZ_QTVB01000071.1:0-6501 GCF_003435965.1 Roseburia sp. AF42-8 | reverse complement strand
AATAAAAAGAATTTATGGATTGTTTAGAAATAGTGGTGAATCTGAAATTTTTATGAAGAAGTCCTAGTGTCGTTGACAAATCTTTGGGGATACTTTTATAATAGTAGACAGATTGCAATAAACTAATTTATGAAATATGAGGTGTAATATGAATTTTTTGAATAAAATGGAGCGCAAAATTGGAAAATACGCCATCCCGAATCTGATGATTTATCTGATTGCAGCATATTGCATCGGATTTGTGATTTATACGGTAAATCCGAACTTTATGTTGATGCTGACCTTAAGCCCTTATCACATTCTGCATGGACAGGTGTGGAGACTGATTACCTGGATTCTGATGCCGACAGACACCAGAGTATTCTCACTGCTGATTATGGCGCTTCTTTATTATCAGCTTGGTTCTGCACTGGAACGGAGCTGGGGCACATTCCGTTTTAATGTTTATATTTTCGGCGGAATGTTATTTACCGTAATCGGAGCGTTTATTTTATATGGAATATATGCAGCAGCCGGAACAGGAAGCTTAGAAACAATTTCATTGATTTCAAGCCTTACTTTCACTACGAATTATATCAATCTGACCATATTCCTTGCCTTTGCGGTCATGTATCCGGAAATGCAGATTTTACTGTTCTTTATTATTCCGGTAAAAATGAAGTGGATGGCAGTGGTATATGCAGTACTGATTGCGATTAATCTGATTTTAACCAGCTGGGGCGGAAGAATTGCTATCATTATGTCTATTTTAAACTTCCTGATTTTCTTCCTGTCTACCAGAAATTACAGAAGGGTATCCCCGAAGGAAATTCACCGGAAGCAGGTATTTAAGGCTCAGATGCAGGAACCGAGGAGAGGCAGCATGGTGACAAAGCATAAATGTGCAGTCTGCGGAAGAACCGAGCTGGATGATCCAAACCTGGAATTCCGTTTCTGCTCCAAGTGCGATGGCAATTACGAATATTGTCAGGATCATCTGTTTACCCATCAGCATATTAAGCACAGCTAGAAAAGGAAAATGCGACCGGACAACATTTTGACGGAACATTTTGACGGAACTCCAAAAATCGTTATTGATTTAGCAGACGTTTGACTTTATAATAGATATATTAGCGAAGAAACGAACCCAGGAGGAAGACAAAATGGAAAACGAAGCTGTCTCCAAGAATTTTATTGAGCAGATTATCGACAAAGATTTAGCAGAAGGACATTGCAAAACGGTGCATACCAGATTTCCACCGGAGCCAAATGGCTATTTGCATATCGGACATGCCAAATCTATTCTTTTAAATTATGGACTTGCACAGGAATATAACGGCTTATTTAATATGCGTTTTGACGATACCAATCCGACCAAAGAGCGAAGCGAATTCGTAGAGTCAATCAAAGAGGATATTAAATGGCTGGGTGCGGATTGGGGCGACAGATTGTTTTTTGCATCCAATTATTTTGATCAGATGTATGAAGCAGCTGTAAAACTGATTAAGAAAGGGAAAGCATATGTTTCTGACTTAAGCGCAGAAGAGATGCGCGAGTACCGCGGAACCTTAAAGGAGCCGGGAAAAGAAGATCCGTCAGCCGGTAGAAGTGTAGAAGAGAACTTAGAACTGTTTGAAGCAATGAAAGATGGCAGGTATGCAGACGGTGAAAAGGTATTGCGTGCCAGAATTGATATGGCTTCTCCAAATATGAATATGCGTGACCCGGTTATTTACCGTGTGGCACATATGACTCATCAGAATACAGGGGATAAATGGTGCATTTATCCGATGTATGATTTTGCACATCCAATCGAGGATGCCATTGAAGGAATTACACATTCTATCTGTACGCTGGAATTCGAAGACCACAGACCTTTATATGACTGGGTTGTCCGTGAGTTAGAGTATGAGAATCCACCAAAGCAGATTGAGTTTGCAAAATTATATCTTACCAATGTGGTAACCGGTAAGCGTTACATTAAGAAGCTGGTAGAGGAACATATTGTAGATGGATGGGATGACCCGCGTCTGGTATCCATTGCTGCTTTGAGAAGAAGAGGTTTTACACCGGAGTCTATTAAAATGTTCGTAGAGTTGTGCGGCGTTTCCAAGGCAAACAGTTCGGTAGATTATGCAATGTTAGAATATTGTATCCGTGAGGATTTAAAATTAAAACGTTCCCGCGTGATGGCAGTATTAGATCCAATTAAGGTTATTATTGACAATTATCCGGAAGACCAGATAGAATACTTTGATGTGGTCAATAATATGGAAAATGAAGCTCTAGGCAGCCGTAAGGTTCCGTTTGCAAGAGAACTTTACATTGACAGAGAAGATTTTATGGAAGAACCGCCGAGAAAATATTTCCGTATGTTCCCGGGTAACGAAGTGCGTCTGATGCATGCATATTTTGTGAAATGCAACAGCTTTGTAAAAGACGAGAACGGAAAAGTGACAGAGATTCACTGTACCTATGACCCGGAATCCAGAGGCGGAAACAGCCCGGATGGAAGAAAGGTAAAAGGAACCATTCACTGGGTAGCAGCACCAACCGCAGTGAAAGCAGAGGTAAGATTATACGAAAATATTGTGGACGAAGAGTTGGGCGTATATAACGAAGACGGAAGCCTGAACTTAAATCCGAATTCTCTTACCGTATTAAAAGAGTGCTATGTAGAGCCAGGTCTTGCAGATGCAAAAGGATATGACAGCTTCCAGTTTGTACGACAGGGATATTTCTGCGTAGACGCGAAAGATTCAAAAGAAGATGCACTGGTATTTAACCGCATCGTTTCACTAAAGAGTTCTTATAAACTGCCAGCTCAGCAGTAGAGCGGAGGAATAGATATGAATTTATTTTCTGGATTGGAAAAATTCGGAATAAAGGCAACTGACAGTACAGACCTTTATGCCGATGAGAAAGTAGCAGAAAAGAAAACAAAAGAAAAAGTAGAAACAGCCGTAGTACAGCCAAAGGAAGAGGATTTCCTTTTAGATAAGACCGTGCGCTGCCCGGTATGTGATAAAGAATTTAAGACGAAAATGGTAAAAGCCGGTAAGGTGAAGCGATTGGAGCCGGATGCAGATTTGAGACCGAGACAGCAGTATGTGGATTCTTTGAAATATGATGTGGCATCCTGCCCGAATTGCGGATATACTTCTCTGAATCGTTATTTTGAACATATTACCATGGGTCAGATTAAATTGATTAAGGAACAGATTAGCCGGAATTTTCATCCGCAGGCACCATCTGACGATGCAACATGGGATTATGATAAGGCAATTGAAATGCATAAGTTATCCCTGTTTAATTCGATGGTAAAGAAAGCGAGAACCAGTGAAAAAGCATATAACTGTCTGATTCTTGCATGGTTGCTTCGCACCAAAGCAGAGGAATTAGAGACTGCCGGTAAAAAAGAAGAGGCAGCAGCCTGCAGACAGGAAGAGGAATCTTTCTATAAAGAGGCCTATGATGGCATGATGAAGGCAGTAAGTACAGAGATGTTCCCGATTTGTGGAATGGATCAGAGTACGATGGATTATCTTCTTGCAAATATGGCATTCCATTATAAGCAGTATGATGTAACATCAAAATGCTTAAGTCGTGTTTTGAGTTCCGCAAGTGCAAATCGTAAGATTAAGGATAAATCCTTGGAATTAAAAGAAATTATTTTAAAAGAGCTTAAGAAAAATCGATAGGTGGATAACGGGATGAAGGAATTATGGATTGATTTACAGCCGGATTCTCCACGCGCACTTTATGAGCAGATTTACGAATACATTCGTAAGGATATAGCAGACGGTAAGATTTCCCCGGGGGAAAAATTACCGTCTACTCGTTTTATGGCCAGAAATCTGCAAATCAGCAGGAGTACCGTGGAACTGGCATATGAACAGCTTACAGCAGAGGGTTATATTGAACCAAAACCCTGTGCAGGCTATTTTGTATGCGATATCAGCATGCTGTATCAGCTGAGCCGTGGACAGGAAAAGCCAGAAGAGGGAAGACTCATGGAGCGGCAGAAAAAGCAGTATGAAATCAGTTTTTCTCCTTATGAGATTGACCGGAAGCATTTTCCCTATGGAATATGGTATCGGATGCATAAGAGTGTAGTGCCGGAGGATAACCCGGATTTATTGCTTTCGGGAAATCCAAAGGGAGAACTGAATCTTAGAACGGCAATCAGCCGCTATCTCTATCAGGCGAGAGGGGTAGTCTGCGATGAAAAACAGATTCTTCTTGGTGCCGGTAATGAGTATCTTCTGTTATTGCTAGCTCAGATTATGGGGCGGGACAAGAAAGTGGCAATGGAGAATTATACCTATTTGCAGGCATATTATACTTTCTGTAATATGGGATATCGGGTGCTGGCAGAAGAAATTGATGAAGATGGAATTTGTATGGAGGCTATCCGGAAAGAAAATCCGGATATGGTTTATGTCATGCCATCCCATCAGTTCCCGTTGGGAAATGTCATGCCGCTGCGAAGAAGGCTGGAACTTTTACAGTGGGCGTCTGAAGGAGAAGAACGTTATATCATAGAAGATGACCACGATAGTGAGTTCCGTTATAAAGGAAAGCCGATTCCGGCTTTGTGGGGAAATGATACCGGAGAGCATGTGATTTATATAGGAACTTTTTCAAAAAGTATTGCACCTTCTCTTCGAATCAGTTTTATGGTATTGCCCCATTCCCTGATGGAGCGGTACCACAGTTTCTGTGGTTTCTATGCCTGTACGGTGCCGCGGAACAGTCAGGAAGTATTGTGCCATTTTATGGAAGAAGGGCATTTTGAACGGCATCTGAACCGTATGCGTAATAACTATAAGAATAAGCATGATACTTTTATGCGTCTTTTAAAGCAGGAAGACTGGGTCTGCCGCATTTACGGTGATAATGCCGGCCTGCATGTATTGGTAGAACTGGATGTGAAGTGGAAGGAAGAAGAAGTGGTAGAGCAGGCGAGAGAGCAGCATATTGAAATTCATGGACTGGGTGAATATGTGATTCAAAAGCCAAAGGAAAAGAAAGTTCCGACACTGGTGCTTGGATATGGTAATCTGACAGAAGATGAAATGGAACAGGGTCTTGCTGTATTAAGAGAGATTCTGGATAAATAAAAAAGACATTACATATCGGCGGCTGTCGAATGTAATGCCTTTTTTACATTCTATATTGCGTTAGAAAATTCTATTTCTGGTTATTTTTTTCTAATTCCTGCATTTTCATAGCACGAACTTTTAATGGAAGACCAAACAGCGTGATGAATCCATCTGCATCATGGTGATCATAAAGGTCTCCGGTTGTAAAGCTTGCCAGTGACTCACTGTAGAGAGAGTATGGAGAAGTTGTTCCGGCTTTGATGATGTTTCCTTTGTAGAGCTTGAATTTCACTTCACCGGTTACATATTCCTGGGTAGACTCAACGAATGCCTGAACTGCTTCACGTAAAGGTGTGAACCATTTTCCTTCGTAAACAATCTGAGCCATACGATTGCCCATATCTTTTTTTACATCCATAGTAGCACGGTCTAATACGAGTTCCTCTAACTGACGATGTGCTTCCATCAGGATAGTTCCGCCAGGAGTTTCATATACACCACGGGATTTCATACCAACAACACGGTTTTCTACGATATCGATGATACCAATTCCATGTTTGCCGCCTAAACGGTTTAATTCACGGATGATATCGGAAACTTTCATTTTCTTTCCATTAACAGCAGTAGGAACACCTTTTTCAAAGGTCATGGTTACGTATTCACCCTCATCCGGAGCCTTTTCCGGAGAAACACCAAGAACTAAAAGGTGGTCATAGTTTGGTTCATTTGCAGGATCCTCTAACTCAAGACCTTCGTGGCTGATGTGCCATAAGTTACGGTCACGGCTGTAGCTCTGGTCAGTAGAGAATGGAAGATGAATGCCATGTGCTTTGCAGTATTCAATTTCGGATTCACGGGAATCCATTTTCCATTTGTCATCACGCCAAGGAGCAATAATTTTAATATCAGGAGCAAGTGCTTTGATAGAAAGCTCGAAACGAATCTGGTCATTTCCCTTACCGGTTGCACCGTGGCAGATAGCAACAGCATTTTCTTTTCGTGCAATTTCAACTAACTTCTTGGCAATACCAGGACGAGCCATAGAAGTTCCCAAGAGATATTTGTTCTCATATACGGCATCTGCCTGAACACATGGAACAATATAGTCATCACAGAATTCATCTGTAATATCTTCAATATATAATTTGGTTGCACCGGATAATTTTGCTCTTTCGTCAAGACCGTCCAGCTCTTCACCCTGTCCGCAGTCAACGCAGCAGCAGATTACTTCATAATCATAATTTTCTTTTAACCATGGGATGATAGCGGTTGTATCAAGTCCACCAGAGTACGCTAAAACAACTTTTTCTTTCATAATAATAGGTATCCTTTCTTCAGATGTTTTTTAACTAGGACTAATATACAACAAAAAAAATAAATACGCAAGCGAAAAAATATACATAATCTGCTTATAAAA
>NZ_QTVB01000070.1:0-6772 GCF_003435965.1 Roseburia sp. AF42-8 | reverse complement strand
TATCATTAAGAAACATTTTTTTGCTTCATTTTATGATTTGATATGTTCTGCTTAATATGTTATACTTACCTAAATTCATGTATTATTATAGAAAAAAACGTTAATGGGGGTGTTGTTA
This sequence comes from Roseburia sp. AF42-8, assembly GCF_003435965.1. NCBI lineage: Bacteria > Bacillati > Bacillota > Clostridia > Lachnospirales > Lachnospiraceae > Roseburia > Roseburia sp. AF42-8. The sequence continues at coordinate 6,654 of NZ_QTVB01000070.1, read as the reverse complement.
TATGGCAACAAATGAATCAGCAGAAAATTATCTTGAGACTATTCTTATGCTGAGCAAAAAGCTTCCTGTGGTTCGTTCTGTAGATATTGCCAATGAACTTGGCTTTAAGAAATCCAGTGTCAGCATAGCAATGAAGAATTTAAGAGAAAAGAATCATATTACGGTAACCGATTCCGGTTTCATCTATCTTACCGACTCCGGTCGTGAAATTGCAGAAATGATTTATGAACGTCACGAATTCCTTTCTACCTGGTTAGAAAGTCTTGGTGTACCAAAGGAAATCGCAACAGAAGATGCATGCAAAATGGAACATGTTATCAGTAAAGAAAGCTTTACCGCAATCAAAAAAGCTTTGAAGCAGTAATATTACTGCTCCAAAGCTTTTTCTTTGTCTACAAACATCATAATGAATGCCATGAACAACACGGCTGCACATATCAAAATTGCTTTCTCTGCCAGTAATTTCACAAAAGCATTTCCAATAATCGCCCCTATTATAAACATCAGGATAATGCCATAATACAGCATTCCTTTAAACGCGGATTCTTTATTCTTCGTATAATGGAAATCACACCAGTTCTGTGTCCCGCTTCTTAAGTTTCCAATGCACATTGTCGTTGCAATTCCATTGCCATGTATCTTCCGGAAGCTCTCCACCTGTATGCCACATGCCAGTGAAGTCAGACTGTTGGCTGCCAGATTCATGCTCTGTGGAAAAAAGCATACCACAAATAGCACCAGTGCTTCACATAATACAGAAAGCTGCCGCCAGTGAAACAGGCTCTTATCTTTTGCATGTACCCGTACTACATCTGCCAGCGCTATTCCCACCGCAAATGCCAGCACCGGAAACAGATAACGCAGTGCCATTCCCCAATTTCTCTCCGATAAATTGATTCCGAGCAATAACATATTTCCCGTCTGCGCATTAGCAAATACTCCATCCCTGCACATATAGGAATATGCATCCATAAATCCTCCAGCCAACGCCAGCACGATTCCAAGTTCTATTGATTCCGACATCTGTCTGGAACGCCTCATAATTATCATCCTCTCATCCTTGGTTTTCTTCTTATTATACTATGGGTGTCAAGGGGTGGGATGAGGTCTCTACACTATTCTTATCTTCGTTTGGAATTTGCTTTTCAACCTAACATAACGCAACTATGGCTAAGCCAAGCACCATCGGCTTTCTATTCTGCATATTTTCTGTCTCCATTTGCATATTCAATATATGCAGCTTTCTTTTCTTTATCATAACCTGCTATGTCAAAGCAAGGGCTAATAACCAAAAGATGCAAAGACGAATTGCACAACAAGAGTCCTTATTCTATGCCGATATGCTGCGCAAAGATATCAATGCTGACCGAGAAGCACACGGAAAGAAACCTCTCGAAGATAAAGACAATCATAATAAGCCAGGATCCGGTGGTAATGATAAATTTGAAGACTATACAGATGACATTCCGCTAGACGGAAAAAACATCAAGTGCAGTACAACAGATTCTGAAAGTGGATGGTTTCGAAAAGGGAAACACAAGCATGTGTTTGCATATGGGATTGAAACTGCCTGCGATAAAAACGGATGGATTATAGATTTTACAATAAATCTAGGCAACGAGCATGATAGCAGAACTTTTAAAGACCTTTACGACAAGCTCACACATGTTGGAATGAAATACTGTATTGTTGATGCTGGTTATAAAACTCCGGCAATAGCAAAAATGCTTATAGACGATGGCGTGACACCGGTATTTCCATACAAACGCTCAATGACCAAAGACGGATTTTTCAGAAAACACGAGTATGTGTATGATGAATACAATGACGCATACATTTGTCCAGGTAATCATTTCCTGCACTACAGCACCACCAACCGAGATGGATATCGAGAGTCCAAAAGCTGCGGAAAAATCTGTGAAGAATGTCAATATTTATCTCAATGTACAGCAAGCCAAAATCATGTAAAACTTATCACAAGACATGTTTGGGAAGATTACATGGAAACATGCGAAGATATACGTCAAACAATTGGTATGAAAGATTTATATTCACACCGTAAAGAAACAATTGAAAGAATCTTTGGAACAGCAAAAGAAAACCATGGATTCCGATATACACAAATGTACGGAAAAGCGCGGATGAAAATGGAGGTCGCGCTCACCTTTGCGTGCATGAATTTAAAAAAGCTTGCAAAATATAAGAAAGAAAGGGGATTACAAATGGCATAAATCCAGTGGAAATATGGTCGTTTAAACTCAGACACCTTTATAGTAATAGGAAAAGAGCTCCGAGAACATAATTTCTCAAAGCTCTTTATCTACAGTCTGCTAGATACATGTATTTATATATCTCTAAAAGATATTATACGAGGACTGATAACAATGAAATTGATACACGCAGAATATAACCCGATGCACAACAGCATCGGCATTAACCACTATGACGGCTACATCCTCCGATTAACTGCAACCAAGCAGAATCCGGGATACAAACTACTCCCAATTCTCAACGGTGCCTGAATGCTCTGGCAATTGATAATCTGCTAGAATATGCCCGGCTTGTGCTGGATGGCGAGATGCAAGCAGAGGTTGATACAGAGGATAGTTTGGAGTCTTTCTAAAGAATCAATCCCCTCTCAAATAGCGAGAGGGGATTAGCTCATCCATAGCAATTCATAAATTACCTATTTTTTAACCATATGTTATAGTTCGTTTCTGCATTCTTCGCTTCATGAGATTTAAAAATTCGTTTCCAATCTTCCAAATTCAGACTATATAACCATTCTCTCACCTTTTCGCATTGCTTAATACTAATTTCGCCCTGTTTTCTATACCACTCTTTAGCTAATATACGTGCAGCATACCTCGATACCCCTAACATACACAATGCCACAGAAACTACATTATTAACACCAAAATAAATAAATGCTGGAATCAGCGGATATGTCTCACCCTTATCTTCTTGGGGATTAACAATTCCTTGCGCCTTGAAAATAGCAGAAATCCCCCATGGGAGATTATTAATAAGCTTCGAATATATATATTTACCACATATATTCATTTTCGCTTGTGCATCATAGTTTTCATTATTAATGCACTTATCGGCTATTGCTCTTATGCTATATCCGTGAACCCACATTTTCGTTAATAAAGCAACATTCTCGGCATTCAACGGTGCATTAGCATCAAACATACCTAAGTTTATCTCTGGAATACTATTAACCATCTTGATAACATCCACTAATTGGTTATCTTTTCCACTAAATAATATACCACTTTCAGGAATGGACATATTTCTCTTACTAATTTCAAACATTAATTTTTTCATACTAATACTACTTATGCCTGTAGTATCAATAATGTCCATCAGTTTCTTTCTTGATAAATCCTCTCCCATCTTTCCAATATATTTTTTTGTAATTCTCACAAGCTTTTCTGCAAGTTCGTTATTTCCTTTTCGCTCCAAATTAGAGTACACATAACTACCACGCAGTAAGTCCTCAATTTCTATATCTTCGTATAATTTCTCAATGTGATATATATATTGCAGTAATGTTGATAATTCCCCATACTGTTCAATATAATATGACGACAAGCAGTCTTCCGGAATTTTCTCTATTACTTGTAATAAAGAAGATACTATTTCCTCATTCCTATTGGCTAAATATTCCCTAAACTGTTCTTCCTGCTCATTGCTACCACAGACTGCAATTACATGGCCCTCTTTGTCAACCAACGCGCGCCCAGCTCTTCCAGCAATATTCCAAAATTCAGATGCCGACATATTTCGCGAATATCCCTCTTTGGGTACCGTCATGCCTTGAAATATCACTGTAGCAATAGGAAAATTCATTCCCTGAGCCAATGTGGTTGTGGCTGCAACAACCTTGATAAATCCACGTCGAATAGCATCCTCTATCTCTTCTCTTATGCTGAGTGGCAATGCTGAATGGTGATACGCACAGCCCTTTAACAAAACTTTATATAGTAAACTATCTGATCCCATTTCAGTTTCAATCAATTCTAATAATGGAGATATTTCTAGTTTTTCCGCTTCTGAAATATCATCTTTATCAAGATATATTTCTGCAAAATTTTCTGCATATCGTTGTTGTGTACATAACACCAAAACTCCACCTATATGCTTATACTTTTCTGCAAGCAGATATGACTGCCTGGCCTTCTTTTTTTCTTGTCTTGACAACCTTTTAATATCCAAAGTGAATTCTTCATTATATACATCGTTGCATGCAGATGGAATATACTTAACTTGCTGAATACTTCCTCTAGGTGATAATGGTATATTCCTACTTATTCCTGTAAATTGCTGTGCAGGTTTCCAATTCACAAAAATATCTATTCCTCTATCATCGCTCAACCAACTTGCTATCTCATTTGCATTTTTCATAAATGGACTGAGCATTAAAATTTTTAAATTTCTATCGTTCTTTCTTAACATCGCCAGCAACAACTCCAGTTTAGCACCGCGCTCGCCATCTTGAATGTTATGTGCTTCATCCACAATAACCAAACGCAATTTATCCACAAACGGATGCTTCGATCTTTGCATAATATCAAATTTCTCTGGCGTGGTTACAAGTATATCTGTATTTTTTAATAAAAGCTCTTCTTCTATTTCATCTATGTCCATAAAAGGAATTGCTATGTCTACACTATATCCAAACCCTTCAAACTCCGTTTTCAAATCTCGTTTAACCTGATTCACCAACGCTCTTGTCGGAACTAAATACGCAATCTTAGCATCGCTATAAACACTCTTAGTCTGCATAATGTATAGTTTTGCTAACAAACTCTTTCCTGCGCTGGTTGGCATTTGTACAACTAATGCAGATTTAGTCATGTCAAACAAATTCTGCTCAATCGCATTCTTCTGAGATGGCCACAAATCAAATATTGGCTTTGAATTGCTACGGCTAAGTATCATCTCTAAATATTCGTCTAATTTCTGTGATATACCTTCTATAGACGCCCACAATGAATTTCGTATCATTGCCTTTAGAGCATGCATAATAAGTAACACCAATAACGCATCCTCTTGTCGTTCAATCTCATTAAAAGAATCTCTGGCAGCGATTATTTTTCTTATTATAACCTTTTCAACATTTGCAGGTTTTCCTGAAACAATATAGCTTATGTACGAACCTATTGCCTCTTCCAAATTGAAGCATCCTGTCACAAAATATATTTCTTCTTCTCCTTCTGGCACTAAATTTTTTGCAACAATATCCAATTCATTTTTTAAAATTTCTATTTCATCTATATCATTCCATCCATTTAATTTTCTTACTGCTAATAGAAAGACAATTATTGTAATAACATAAAGTTTTTCAAACGGATTATCGAATTGCTTAACATAACTTTCATCTAAACATTCATCCTTTAATAGCATTCTTACTTCTGCAATTTTCGAGCAAATAACCCCTGATGCCACTAATTGTGCCAACATTCGTATACGTTCTAATTCACCTTTATATTGCCCTGAGTAATATGTGACTTTTAATAACTCATAACCCTCAAGCAAAACATCTTTTTTATCATCATATTCATTAACTAATTTTAGTCCCAAATAGTGATACAAATAGGTGAAATCGAATTTAAGTTCATACTGTTCAGCCAAATTTTCTGCTTGAATCTTGTTACACAATTCACGTATATTCCAAATGCCAATAGTTTTTTTAGGTTTATCTAAATTCAATAAACTATTCAACTTTTTGGTCAACAATTCATTCATTAGTTTTCACCTCGAACACTTGAATATAAGTCATCAGCAAATTCGTTTAACGCAACATCAACCACCATAATATAATAATTTATAGTAGCACCACTAAATTTAGATGGGTCTGTATAAAAAATGCCAAAATCCGCATCCTTATATGTCGTTGCTGTTCTCAATAAAAACGGTACAATTAACATTTTCTTTCTTGTCTCTTGTAACACATCATTTTTCTCAATATCAACTGCTAATTCTCCAATAAGAGTAGCAAACTTATCAATATCAAATCTATCAAATGATTTAACCAAAGCTTTCATGAGTCTATCATTGCCTGTACTTAATTCTAATAATGATTTATACAAACTATCCTTCGTTTCCGATACCACTTCTGGCGGATTTTTCTTTGATTCTGATGCCTTCACTTCACAAATTACTACTTTCTGTAATTCAAATTCACCATTAACTTCTTTAAAAATGAATCCGAAATTATCAACTCCTCGTTTCGGCAAATCTGGGTCGTCTTCCTCCAAACTAATTCTTCCTGCAAAAGATACATCTAAATTTTTATGCAAATAATCTTTTGCAATAACTTCGCCAATTTTACTTCTAACGGGCTTCAGTTGGGTGCGGCCACCTTTTAGTGGATTAACTGCTGGATTGGGGGTATTATATCTTTCCATCAACCCACGCATTATTTCTTTTCTCTCATCAGACAACGACTCCGTTTTTTGTTCAAAACTTTCACCAAGTCCATATTCTTCTTTCAATACCGGAAGTATATACTGTAAAAAAGCTTCTCTATCACTTGAATAACCCAATTGAAAAGCAGTATATAGATTGTTCGTCCTTTTTTCTTTTTGAAAAAATAATATTACTATACAAGGCCTTTCCCCCATTTGCTTTAGTTTATGATACTTT
>NZ_QTVB01000007.1:0-103371 GCF_003435965.1 Roseburia sp. AF42-8 | reverse complement strand
TTCCATTAAAATCTTAAGAATTCCATAAAAATTATTAAATCGATTTATAGCATTGTTTTTAAAAATGCTGTGCTAGAATTCCACAAAAATTATTAAATCGATTTATAGCATTGTTTTTAAAAATGCTGTGCTAGAATTCCACAATAGAAGTAGTATTCTTACATTAAAAAAGGGGAATCCGATGTCGAAAAAAGATAACTTTAAGCAAAATCTCAAAGCATTTTTTCAAAAATATAAGCACGCATGGGTTCTGCTGTATGTATTCATATATTTTCCATGGTTTACCTATCTGGAAAAACATGTGACTTCAAATTTCAACGTAATACATACTGCACTGGATGATAAAATCCCATTTATAGAATTTTTCATCGTACCATATATGTTATGGTTTGGATATGTCGCATATGCGGTTCTTTACTTTTTCTTCAAAAATAAAGAAGATTATTACCGGCTCTGTACATTCCTGTTTGTGGGAATGACTGTATTTCTGGTAGTATCCAGCCTCTATCCAAACGGACATTATCTCCGCCCGCATTCCTTTGAGCATGACAATGTCTTCACCCATATGGTAGCCTGGCTTTACGCAACCGATACACCGACAAACCTGTTTCCAAGTATTCATGTTTATAATTCGCTCGGTGTTCACATTGCACTCTGTAACAGTAAAGAATTTAAGGAGCGTCCGAAGTTAAAGCTGGCTTCTTTCATCCTTATGGTCAGCATTATTCTTGCAACCATGTTCTTAAAACAGCATTCTGTATTTGATGTGGTTACTGCATTTGTAATGGCTGCTGTCATGTACTCTTTCGTCTACGGCAGGAACTTTGCTTTCGGTCGCAGCAAGGCAAAAGAATCTTTTGAAAAACAACTTAAGCACATATAGTTTTTATAAAAGAACTGCCGCTCCATTTTGAGCAGCAGTTCTTTTCTCGTAGTTCATTTTTCACATTTTATTCCAGATGTTCGATTTCATCCATCCAGATACGTGCCGATGCATCACTTGGCATTCGTAAATCACCTCTTGGTGATACTGCTACCGTACCGACCTTTGGTCCATCCGGCAGACAGGAACGTTTAAACTGCTGTGAGAAGAAACGGCGGTAGAAGGTCTTTAACCATTTCAAAATCACTGCATTGTCATACTGTCCGGCAAATGCCACCTGTGCCAGACGATATATTTTTGCCGGAGCAAAGCCAAATCGCATCACATAATATAAATAGAAATCATGGAGTTCATACGGTCCTACAATATCCTCTGTCTTCTGGGCGATTTTTCCATTTTCCGGCGGAAGCAGTTCCGGGCTGACCGGTGTATCTAAGACATCATACAGCACAGTTGAAAGTTCCTTATTTCCACAGGTGTCCGCATAGTAGTGTACCAGATGACGCACCAGAGTCTTTGGTACGGATGCATTCACTCCATACATGGACATATGGTCACCGTTATAGGTAGCCCAGCCCAATGCCAGCTCTGACATATCTCCGGTTCCGATTACCATACCATTATTCTTATTAGCAATATCCATCAGAATCTGGGTACGTTCCCTTGCCTGTCCATTTTCATATGTTACATCATGTACACCCTCATCCTGACCGATGTCACGGAAATGAATACGTACTGCTTCTTTGATATCTACTTCTATCAGCTTTGCTCCAAGGCAGCGAATGAGACTTAATGCATTCTCATAGGTACGGTCTGTGGTTCCAAAGCCCGGCATGGTAACCGCATATATCTGTTCTCTCGGAAGATTCAGCCGGTCAAATGCCTGTACCGTAACCAAAAGTGCCAGTGTGGAATCCAGTCCACCGGAAATGCCCACCACTGCACATTTGCATCCGGTATGCTCTAACCGTTTCTTAAGTCCCATGGACTGAATAGCTAAAATCTCTTCACAACGTTTATCACGCTTGTCCTTATTGCCCGGAACGAATGGCGCCGGATCCACGAAACGGCTCAGCGTTGTATCTGATTTATCAATAAAGAAAGAAAATCTAAGATAATCCCCGCTTCTGCTGCCTGCTGCAAAAGTGCTCATTCTCCGTCTTTCGGATACCAGACGTTCCATATCAATTTCAGAATATACCGTCTCATTGGTAAAACGTTCAGATTCTGCTAAAACCGCTCCGTTTTCTGCAATGATATTATGCCCGGAATATACTACATCCTGTGTGGATTCTCCATCTCCGGCACTGACATAGACATAGCCACAGAGCAGGCGGGCAGACTGTCCTGCAACAAGCTCTCTCCGGTAAATATCCTTTCCGGTTGTCTCATCACTGGCAGAAAGATTTACGATTAAAGTTGCTCCTGCCAGAGCATGGGAAATACTCGGCGGGTTTGGTGTCCAGACATCCTCGCAGATTTCCACACCGATTACCAGCTCCGGCAATACATCATCACACTGGAACAAAATGTGGCTTCCCATCGGTACATGATAAGCCGGTGCAATATCTACACCCTCTGCTTCTTCTTTTCCCGGAGCAAAATATCTTGCTTCATAGAATTCATTGTAATTTGGAATATGGGTCTTTGGCACGATGCCGATAATCTCGCCTTTGTTTAAAGCTGCTGCCACATTATAAAGCTTGCCTTCATGCATCAGAGGCAGACCAACAAATACAACGGCATCCAAAGCACCGAGTTCCTTTGCCAGCCATACCAGCCGCTCCCTTGCGCTTCTTAATAAAGTCTCCTGTAAAAATAAATCGCCACAGGTATATCCGGTAATGCAAAGCTCCGGGCACACAATGACTTTGGCTCCGTTTGCTGCTGCTTCCATTACTGCCGCTTTTATTCGAATGGTATTTTCTACCGGATCTGCGACTACTACTTTTGGTGTTACTGCTGCTACTTTGATAAATCCATCTCTCATTTTCTTATCTCCCTTAAATCATCCGGACTGAATACATAATTCTCATTACAGAAATGACATTTTACTTCAATCGGTTCTTCATCTTTGATTAAATCATCCAAATCTTTCTTGCTTAAGCTTGCCAGTGCTTTTGCCACACGCTCTTTGGAACAGTCACAGTGGAAGGTAACCGGCATCGTATCATTGATTTCAAGCTTCATCTCTCCTAAGATTTCCTCTAAAATCATTTCCGGTGTCATGCCCTTTTCCAACATTTCTGTTACGGATGCTATCTGTGCGATTTTCTGCTCTAATGCATCAATGACTGCATCCTCTGTAAACGGCATCAGCTGAATGATAAATCCGCCTGCCTGACGCACCGTATTGTCCTTATTCATGAGGACTCCCAAACCTACGGAAGATGGTACCTGCTCAGATACCGCAAAATAATAAGTTAAATCTTCTGCGATTTCACCGGTCTGAAGCTCAGTCTGTCCCACATACGGATCCTTTAATCCCATGTCTTTTATGACACTTAAAACACCATTTCCAATGGCTCCGCCTACATTTAATTTACCGGCTGCATTGGGTGGTAATATCACGTCTGCCACGCCGGGATAGCCTTTTACACCCCCGTTAGCATTGGCAGTTACCGTAAGGCCATGCATCGGACCATCTCCCTGAATCTGCAGGGTCAGAAGGTCTTTTTCTCCCTTCATCATGCTGCCCATCATTGCTGCTGCGCTCATGGCACGTCCTAATGCTGCTGTTACAATCGGGCTGCTGTTATGACGGACTCTTGCTTCCTCCGTCATCTCTTTTGATGTAATCGCAAATGCACGAATCTGTCCATCTGCAGCTGTTGCTCTCACCATATAATCTGACATTTTTTCTTCCTCTTTCTTCTTATTTCCCCTGTTCTCTTGCGATGATATAAATCCGTTCACTGCAGGCTGTCGGTTCTTTTCCCGTCTCTACATCAAAGACACCTTCCCATTTCATACCGGCTTCTTCGATTAATTTTCGTACAGTTTCTATCTCATACGCCCGCTGAAAATGTGTTTCTTCATATCTCCGGAACAAATCATCCTCTTCTTTGATAAAAAGTGTTAAATCATACTGATTGACCTGTTCCTCCGGGTCATAATAATTTTCCCAGATAAAGCTGCTGTCCTCTCTGGTCTCGCAGAAGCTGTTGTCTCCTAAGAGTTCTTCATATTTATATCTGGTATTCATATCGAAAATAAAGATTCCGCCCGGGTCGAGATAATTATTGACCAGGGAAAATACCTGTCTCAAATCCTCTTCTGACATGATATAATTCATGGAATCGCAGACACTTACTACTGCCCGGATGGTTCCATACAATTCAAACTCCCTCATATCCTGAAGAAGATACAGTATCTCTGTATTTTCCATGGTATATTCTCTGGCTACCGAGAGCATTTCCTCGGAATTGTCCACCCCAATCATATCATAACCTTCTGCCGCTAAAAGTCTCGTCATCCTTCCGGTTCCACAGCCAAGTTCCAAAAGCAGGCCATCGTTTATCCCCTCTGCTTTTAATATGTCCACCAGATATTTTTTCCATGCTTCGTAAGGGACATTGTCCATAAATGTATCATAAACTGTTGCAAATTCTGTATATGCTTCCACACAACCACTCTTTCTGTCCTATTCTTCTGTAATACTAACAATTTTCCCTGATAAAAGCAAGTAGTCGCGCCCTAAGGCTTGATTATTTTTCCCTAAAACTTTATACTTAAAATCATAACACTACTGGGAGGAATTATGACAAACCAATTAGACCACTATATATCCAACCACATCAAAAGTCTTTACCGGCATAAGCTTTTTTCGCCAATTCTATATATGATACTGTTGATTGTTCTTTGGATTATCTTTCCCATCGGCACCATCTTAAGTCCGAAGGTTATCAACGAAAAAACTTCTCTTGATAAATTATATAAAGAGAATGACCGGTATGTCAGTATTACGCTGACGGATTTAAAATTTACCGGATACACACAGGAAGTCTTAGGGCAGACCCATGGATATTACTACTATACGATTCAGGATGGGTGCTGTAATATCGTACTGCTCTCTCCGAAGACCAGCGAAGAGGGACTTCCGAATATTAACAAAGTAACCGTCCATGCCAAAATCCAGACCGCAACCAAATCCTACCATACCCTGCTTTCTAAAATTGCAGCAGATTTGAACTGGACAGACAGCGGTATTTACGGAGAAAGCTCCTCCTATTATATCAGTGAGCCCGGTTTCCGTTACGGCTTCAGTATCTTTCTGATTCTGCTTTTTGCATGCAGTGGACTTTATGCCATTTTCAGTATCATATGTTATTTTGTATACATTCATTTTCCATGGCTGTCACCGCCCTGCCAGCAGCTGGCCCGGTTCGGTTCTCCGAAGACTCTTCTTATGCAGGCAGAAGAAGAACTGGCGACACTGCCACAGCTGGCTACGGAAGATATGTTTATTACCGAGCATTTCTTTATTGAAATCTCTACGGATGGAATTGCCTTTGTTCCGATTCAGGAAATCATCTGGCTTTATAAACATTCCACCCTGCACAAGTTCTTCTGGTACCATTTCAGTATCTCCTATACGCTGTGTATCTCTGCGAAAAAGCACTTATACATCCAGTGTCCGAAGAACTTAAAATCCGATATCGACGGTATCATCGACTACTTAGCAGAAGCAAATCATGATATTCTTGTAGGCTTCAACGAAAAGAACCGCCTGAAGGTACAGGAAATTCAGGGAACACCATTGCAGTTTGAGAAGTTTATTGCACTGTTGAAAAAAAGATTATAAAAAATATGGGAATTCCGCATTACGGACTTCCCATATTCCTGGTATTTAATATTACCGGCAGGATGTGCTGATTGATTCAATGGCTACTGCCCCGCCACGCACTACTTCGATGGTCCTGAAGCGGCGTTTTAAAAGAGCTATCAGTTCATTGTTGCGGCGTTCTGTCAGCTTGCACTCTAACAATACGCTGTCTTCCCCAATATCTGCCACATCTACTTTAAAGGTTGTTGCAATCTGAAATACCTCCGCTTTATCTTCCACGCTGCAATGCAGCACTTTTGCAAAAAGAATCTCTTTCATATGGATTGGTACATTGGTTAAATCAATTACCTTAATGACCTCTACCATACTGTTTAACTGCTTCTTAATCTGTTCAAATGTAATATCATCACTGGTTACACAGATTGTCATACGGGACACACTCTCATCTTCCGTGGTTCCTACGGTAAGACTCTGGAGGTTATAGGATTTGCCGGAAAAAAGTCCGGAAACCTTCGCCAGTACACCAACCTGGTTTTCTACATATAATGCAATCCATCTGTTTTTCATACCAACGTTCCTCCTATTTCAAAATCATCTGGCTCATTGCAGTTCCACTCTTAACCATCGGAAGTACAATGTCCTCTGTTGCAATCATAAATTCTATTACGGTAGAAGTCTTTTTATTCTTCTTTGCCTCTTCGAAGGCTGCATTCATTTCTTCGGTGTTCGTTACACGAATACCCTTTGTGCCATAGCTTTCTGCCCATTTCACAAAATCCGGTTCATATACCGGGCAGTCTTTTCCCGGTCCCTTACAGTTGCTTGGACATTCCTTATGCTGACGCAGGCAGGTTGCAGAATAACGTTTTCCGTAGAAAAGCTGCTGCTGCTGGCGAACCATGCCAAGATAAAAATTATTTAAAATGCAGACAATTACCGGTGCATCCTGCATACTGCAGTTGCCATTTCCTGCATATTCATCTGGAATCCACCATCTCCGGTGATACAGATAACCTCTTTTTCCGGACAGCCGATTTTTGCTCCGACTGCTGCCGGGAATCCAAAGCCCATTGTTCCAAGGCCCCCTGATGTAATAAAGGTTCCGCCACGTTCCATCTCAAGATACTGGGTTGCCCACATCTGATGCTGCCCAACATCTGTTGCAATAATGGCTCCTTTGAAATGCTCATTGATTCCTTCCATAATCATCTGTGGGGAAAGTCCCTTATCTCTTCGCATTTCCAGAGGATTTTCTTTGTTCCATTCCTCAATGCGGGCTATCCAGGCTGTTGTTTTCTTCGGTTCTGCCCACTCTGATAATTTTTCCAGTGCGGTTCTTGCATCTGCTACTACCGGTACATCCACCACAACGTTTCTGGAAATGGATGCTGTATCCACATCCACATGAACAATTTTTGCCTTTGGCGCAAACTCATTCAAATCGCCGGTAATGCGGTCATTGAATCTTGTTCCGATGGAAAATAATACATCACACTCAGAAACTGCCATATTGGCTGCATATCTTCCATGCATACCGCAGTTTCCCATATAATAAGGATTGGATGTGCCAATGGCTCCTTTTCCCATAATGGTGGTAACAACCGGCACCTGCATTTTAGTAACAAATTCATCAAAAATATCATTGGCACGGGCAATGTTGATTCCGCCTCCGGCGAGAATCAATGGTTTCTTGGCACTCTTTAAAAGCTTATATGCCTTTTTCAACTGTCCGATATGTACGCCTTCATTTGGCTTGTAACCACGAATCTGCACACTCTTTGGATAATCGGATGGTCCACTCTCTAACTGGATATCCTTTGGGATATCCACAAGAACCGGTCCCGGTTTTCCGGTGGTTGCAATGTGAAATGCCATGCGGATTATTTTTCCCAAATCTTTTCTGTCCCGAACGGTTACGCCGTATTTTGTTATGGAACGGGTCATTCCTACAATATCAACCTCCTGAAAGGCATCATTTCCAATCAACGGAAGTGGCACCTGACCGGTAATGCAGACAAGCGGAATGCTGTCAAAATGCGCATCTGCGAGTCCTGTAATAATATTGGTGGCACCCGGTCCGCTGGTTACCAGGCATACGCCCGGCTTTCCGGTAGCTCTCGCATATCCTTCTGCCTCATGAATCAGTCCCTGCTCATGTCTGGGAAGCACCAGGTGAATATCATCCTGTTTATATAATTCATCAAAAAGGTCGGTGACCATTCCGCCCGGATAGCCAAATATGGTATCCACGCCTTCTTCCATCATCGCCTTTACAAATAATTTTCTTCCTGTAATATCCATCTAACGTCCTCCTCTATATCAATCCCATGGTCTTAAGGATAAAAATCCAGCCAGTTAAGGTAAATGCTCCCAAAAGCGTTGTTGTCACAATAATACTTGCTGTCAGCACACCATCATTTTTCATGTTCTTTGCCATAATATAGCAGCTTGGTGTAGTCGGTGATGCAAGCATAATCAGAATTGCAATCATTTTTTCTCCGGTAAATCCCAAGCTGCTGCCACCGGAAGTAGTAAAAGCGGCTGTATCACAAGCTTGATTGCAGATGCTGCAAGGGTCGGTCTGATTTTTGCCAGGGCTTTTCTTCCCTCAAAGCCTGCACCCAGTGCAATCAACGCCAGTGGTGTTGCCATCTTTGCCACATTCTCAATGGTCTTATCTACCATGGCAGGAAAATCAAGGGACAATAATGCTGCCACCATACCAAAGGCAATTCCAAGGATAATCGGATTCTTTAATATGTTAAGAAATGCTTTCTTGATTCTGCCACCATGTGCTGCCTCTTCTCCTTCTCCATCTTCATTGGCTTCAAAGGTCAGTACAATAACAGAAAAGATATTATAAAGCGGCACTGCCCCGATAATCATCAATGGTCCCATGGCAGAACTGCCATAAATATTTTCAATAAAGGCAAGTCCCATGACTGCGGCACTGCTCCGGAAGGAGCTTTGCACAAATGCACCACGGATGGATTTATCCTTTACAAAAAGCTTTGTAGCTCCCCAGATTACCCAGAAACAGGCGGTACTTGCCAGTGCACAGAAAAGCACATATTTCAAATCAAAGATTTCCCGGATATTTACCGTAGAAATATCCGAAATAACATAAATGGCAAGGTCACCTTAAAATTAAACTTATTCGCCACCGTTACAAAATTATCATTGAGCATACCAATCTGCTTTAAGATATAACCGATTACCATCACAAGAAAGATTGGCATGGTGGTATTTAAACTGAAAATAAGATTATTCATTTCTTACACGTTTCTTTCTGCTTATCTTATTCTTTCATATTTTAAGAAGTAATACTCCAGATCAAAATAGGTCTGTTCATCACTGTCTTCTGTAATCTGCCATTCTTCCTTTTCATCCAGATTCGGGAAATAGGCATCTGCATCATATGCATAGTCAATCTTCGTAATATGCGCTACATCGCACTCATCCAAAAGCTGACGATAAATGCTTTCACCGCCAATAACATAGACATCCTCACTGTTATACTGCTCTAACTCTTTATGCAGTTCGTCTAAATCATGCACCACAATGGCATCCTTCACTTTATAATTCTTATCACTGGTCAGTACAATATTGACACGGTTCTTAAGAGGCTGTCCATTTGGAAGCTTTCCAAGGTCTTACGTCCCATGACTACCACTTTCCCGGTTGTGGTCTGACGGAAAAATTTCATATCATCCGGAATGCTTACCAGTAATTTATTCTTATAGCCAATTGCCCAATTAGCATCTACTGCTGCGATTAAATTCATCTCTTTCACCTGCTCCTTTTTATATTGCGATTGGAATATCCTGAATCTGTGGTCCTGTCACATAATTATCAAGACGTACATCATTTCTGGTAAATTCATAGAAATCCTTTACATCCGGATTCAGCCAGAATGTCGGTGCGTCATACGTCGGTCTTTGAATCAGTTCCTTTATAATAGGAATATGCCGGTCATAAATATGTGCATCTGCAATCACATGCACTAACTCTCCCACACGCATATCGCACACCTGTGCCAGCATATGCATCAGTACTGCATACTGGCAGACATTCCAGTTATTGGCAGCTAAGATATCCTGGGAACGCTGATTTAAAATTGCATTCAAAGTCAGCTTATCATCCCCCTTCTTCTGGGTTACATTAAAGGTCATGCTGTATGCGCATGGATAAAGATGCATCTCACTTAAATCCTGATGTACATATATGTTGGTCATGATTCTTCTGCTGAAAGGATTGTTCTTAAGGTCATAAATCACACGGTCTACCTGATCAAACATTCCTTCCTTATATTTATGCTTTACTCCCATCTGGTAGCCATATGCTTTTCCAATGGAGCCTGTCTCATCTGCCCATTCATCCCAGACATGGCTGTGTAAGTCATTGACATTATTGGACTTCAACTGCCAGATCCATAACATCTCATCGGTACAGCTCTTGATTGCTGTCTTTCGTAATGTAATTGCCGGAAATTCTTTGGATAAATCATATCTGTTTACCACACCAAATTTCTTAATTGTATAAGCACTGGTTCCATCCTCCCAATGTGGGCGGACCTTTTCTCCTTCTGTACTTACCCCGTTGTCCAATATATCCTGACACATATCGATAAAAATTTTATCTGCCAGACTCATGCTGCGGCACCTCCTGCGCTAGTTTTTTCACTGTTTAGAGTATATTCTAAATTAATATTGTATCGGATAATCCCACCAAGCGCAAGAGTAGAAAATTTAACATTACAAATTTATGATTGCAGCTTGTGCATTTTCTTTTTCTCCTGCAAGTTGTCTTATCAATTTTTATTATTTTATATATTATGTAATCTTAAAATCTTTCTTTTAAGATTTATGTTAATTTGTTTTCTGATTTTATTCTTTTTTAGAAGAAGGGAATGTGCCGGACTGGGGGATGGGCGGAAGAATTGGTCTATCCCAATATGAACCGGTCTGTTCTAATATGAATTGAATTATCGTAGTATGATTGGTTTTTATTTTATCAAATTTTATTATGTCTTGTTTTAATTTCAAGAATTCTTCATTGATTCTCGTCTCTTTATTACATTGCATTTTTAAGTATAGAAAAAGTACCCGTAAATTTTTCTGTTTTTTACGGATACTTTTCTTATCTTTCTATTTTGTCGATTCGTTAAATCATTTTTTAACTTTATGCTTCATCTATGGCTTTTCCAATGTCATGGCGCATATACTTGTTTTCGAAGTCTACCCACTCCGTTGCCTTATAAGCATTGGCTCTTGCTTCTTTTAAGGTAGCTCCCTTGGCTGTGATGCCAAGTACACGGCCTCCGTTGGTTACAATTTTTCCTTCCTCATTTAACTTGGTTCCGGCATGGAAACAGTAGTAACCTTCTTTGCCATCAAAGTTCTCAAGGCCTTTGATTTCAAATCCTTTTTCATATGCCACCGGATATCCGTCAGATGCAAGAACAACGCATACGGCTGCATTATCTTCAAACTGTAAATCAATGGTATCTAATTTACCGTCTACGCAGGCTTCCATTACATCAATGATGTCATTTTTCATTCTCGGAAGAACTACCTGAGCCTCCGGGTCACCAAAACGGGCATTGTACTCTAATACCTTTGGTCCATCCTCTGTCAGCATCAGACCGAAGAAAATAACACCTACAAATGGTCTTCCTTCTGCTGCCATGGCATCTACGGTTGCCTGATAGATATATTTCTTACAGAAATCATCTACTTCTTTGGTATAGAAAGGACTTGGAGAGAAGTTACCCATTCCACCGGTATTTAAGCCCTGATCTCCATCTTTGGCACGTTTGTGGTCCTGTGCGGAAGACATAATCTTAATGGTCTTGCCATCTACGAAAGAAAGCACGGATACTTCACGGCCTGTCATGAACTCTTCTATTACCATATGGTTGCCGGCAGAACCAAATTTCTTATCTTCCATGATTTCTTTTACTCCGGCTTTCGCTTCCTCTAAGGTGTTACAAATCAGAACACCTTTACCAAGTGCCAGTCCGTCTGCCTTTAATACGATTGGCATTTTTGCAGTTTCCAGATACTCCAATGCCTTTTTCGGGTCATCAAAGGTCTCATATCCTGCGGTCGGAATGTTATATTTCTTCATCAAATCTTTGGAAAATGCTTTGGATCCCTCTAAGATTGCAGCATTCTTTCTCGGTCCGAATACTTTTAATCCTTCTGCTTCAAATACATCTACAATTCCACCAACCAATGGATCATCCATTCCTACGATGGTAAAATCAATCTCTTTTTCCTTTGCAAAAGCTACCAGCTTGTCAAATTCCATTGCACCGATATTGACACACTCAGCCATCTGACCGATTCCTGCATTACCCGGTGCACAGTATATCTTGTCTACGCGGCTGCTTTTTGCCACGCTGGTTACAATTGCATGTTCTCTTCCGCCACTTCCAACTACTAATACGTTCATGCTGCTCCTCCTAATCCGGTTATTTTTCATTCATTTCTACTTAATCTTTATTTACTTTTACTCAATTCTAATGGTCTGCTTTTGGAAGAATCTTCACTTTCCCGTCTTCGACTTTTACTCTTCCATTGGCAATTAAATCAATTGCCTGTGGCATAATTTTCCACTCTGCCTGTTCCATCACACGACGCTGCAGAATCTCCGGTGTATCATCCTCTTCAACTGCAACTGCTTTCTGTAAAATGATTGGACCGGTATCTGTTCCTTCATCCACAAAATGCACCGTAGCTCCTGTTACCTTCACTCCACGGGAAAGTGCTCCTTCGTGAACTTTCAATCCATAGAAGCCTGTTCCACAGAAAGATGGAATCAGGGATGGATGAATATTGATTATCCGGTTGCGGTACTGTGCAATCATTTCCGGTGGAATTACCACCAAAAAGCCTGCCAGCACAACCAAATCTACTTTATATTCATTCAATTTTTCTAAGAAATCAGCATTGAATGCCGCCCGGTTCTCATAGGATTTCGGAGAAATGCAAAGTGCCTTGATATTATGTTTTTTTGCACGCTCTAAGGCATAGGCATTTGGATTATTACTGATTACCACTTCTATCTTTGCATTGGTAATGGTTCCATTATCCATGGCATCGATAATTGCCTGAAGATTGGTTCCACCACCGGATACTAATACTGCAACTTTTAGCATAATGTAACACCCTTTTCTCCGTTTTCAATCTTACCAACAACATATGGCTTGTCTCCGGCAGATTTGATTGCTTCCATGGTTTTATCTACATCTTCCGGTGCAACTGCGAGTACCATACCAAGTCCCATGTTGTAGGTATTGTACATCATTTTCTCTTCTACATTTCCTTCTTTTGCCATCAGGGTAAAGATTGGCGGAATCGGATAGCTGTTCTTTTCAATCACTGCATGTTTTCCTTCTGGAAGCATACGTGGAACATTTTCATAGAAACCACCGCCTGTGATATGGCTGCAGGCTTTTACACGGATGCCGGCATCTTTGATGGCACGCAGTGCTTTTACATAAATTCTGGTTGGTGCAAGTAATGCTTCTCCCAAAGTAGTTCCCAGTTCTTCATGGTATGTATCAAGGGTTTCTTTATCCATAGTAAAGATTTTACGAACCAGTGAAAATCCATTGGAATGTACTCCGGTTGATGCCATACCAATCAGAACATCACCGTCTGCCAGGGTCTCGCCGGTAATCATATCTTTCTTATCACATACACCTACTGCAAATCCAGCCAGGTCATATTCATCCTCTGCCATCAGACCCGGATGCTCTGCAGTCTCTCCACCAATTAATGCTGCATCAGACTGAAGACAGCCTTCTGCTACACCTTTTACGATGGCTGCAATTTTCTCCGGATAATTCTTACCACATGCAATATAATCCAAGAAGAATAATGGTTCTCCACCTGCACAGGCAATATCATTTACACACATTGCTACTGCATCAATACCGATGGTATCATGCTTGTCCATAATCATGGCGAGCTTTACTTTCGTGCCACAGCCATCTGTTCCGGATAACAGTACCGGTTCTTCCATTTCTTTAATCTTCTCTAATGAAAATGCTCCGGAAAATCCGCCCAGCCCTCCAAGAACCTCTGGACGCATGGTCTTCTTTACATGCTCCTTCATCAGTTCTACGGACTTATATCCTGCCTCAATATCCACGCCTGCGTTCTTGTAATCCATTGTTCTTCCTCCTGAAATTATTCTTTATCTTGCTCTTTATTTTTTCAGTGCAAGTATGGAAATGCTTCGCATTTCCATACTACGGCTTTCGCCCTATCAGACCTTTTAATCAGCCCGTTTGGACTGCCAGCAGCCCAACGGACTGCTTATAAGGTCTGGCACTGCTCAATGCTACTTACATTATAACGTCATTTGCTTATAAAGACCAATTATATATAGTAATACCACTAATTAGTTTTTCTAATCAATGGTATCTGGTTGCTTATTTCTACTTATAATTTACTTTTATTTCAATCGGGTTGTCCCATCTAATATGGCATGGGTCAAAGTATCTCCCTGATAGGATAATTTCAGTGAAAAGAAGCTCTCCCTCTCTTCTAACAGCCGGAAAAATATCTTATCACCTTCCCAGATAGGCAAATTATATACTTCTTCCTTTGGCACCCATTCCAGTGTTCCTTCGTTGCACTCGGTCATCGTACCGTAGAATTCATCTGCCGTATATAGAAACATATACTCCGTCGGCCACGCATCGGAATCAAAAGTGACCACGCCCCGCAGCCGATAAGAATCCAAGGTAAGCCCGGTTTCTTCTTTCACTTCCCGAAGCAGGCATTCTTCCGGAGATTCTCCGGCTTCAAAATGACCGCCAACACCAACCCATTTATCTTTATTTACATCATGGCTTTTCTTCACCCGGTGCATCATCAGGTAGCAATTTTCCTTTTCTATATAGCAAAGCGTTGTATTTTCCGAACGTCTTTCTTCCATTTTTCTTTCTCTCTTCCGCTTTCTTTTTTACTTTCTTCCATGACTCTATGGTTCTATGCCGCTATCCGAAGCTTCCGGAAGCATACTTTGAAATAAATAATCTCGGCAATTGCTGTAATCGACCAGGAAAATGCATACAAAAGATATAAGGATGCAATGGTTCCAAAATATGCAAAAATTGTATATACCCAGATTACACGGAATACGCAGGAGCCCATGATAACAATAATGGTCGGCACAATGCTCTTTCCAATTCCGCGGGATGCCGCAATAGTGCAGTCCATAAATGCGGAAAGTGCATAGGAAAATCCCATAATCTTAATCCGCTCCATTCCGGCTTCAATTACCTCCGGTTTGCTGGCAAAAAGAGACAGGAACTGTCTTCCGAAAACCACCAGCAGCCCACCAAAAATTACGCCTGCCAGAAACGAATACAATAAACTGATGCGGTAACTTTTTATCATGCGTTCCCTGTTTCCTGCCCCCATATTCTGTCCCATGAAACTGGCGCATGCCGTATAAAATGCTGTCATAATATTAAAAATCAGCGTATCTGCATTGATTGCCGCTGAATTGCCGGACACCATAACCGCATCAAAGGAGTTGACTCCGGTCTGCACAAAAAGATTTGCAATTGCAAAGATTGCATTCTGCATTCCGCCCGGAACGCCAAGCATCAGCACACTTTTCGCCGCTTCCTTATGAAAACGCAGTCTGGAAAAGTAAAGCCTGCAGCTATCCTTTCTCCGGCACAGATGAGAAACCACCAAAATAGCTGACACATACTGAGCAATAACGCTGGCAATTGCCACTCCGCCTGCTGCCATATTACACTGGATAACAAAGAAAAGATTTAATAACACATTTAACACACCGGCAATACTCAGATAAATAAGTGGAAGCTTCGTCTCGCCGGATGCACTTAAAACACCATTTCCAAAATTGTAAATTGCAAGTGCCGGAAGCCCCAGTGCATAAATCCGAAAATATAGTACTGCGCCATCCATAAACTCTGATTTTGTATGTAAAATGTTTAAAAATGGCTCCGCAAATATATTACATATCAGGCACAGTATAAGTCCTGCCACCAGACAAATCAATGCCGCCGTGTGCACGGTTTCTTCCGTTCCCTTCGCATCGCCTACGCCCAGTTTATGCGCTACCCTTACATTAACACCGCCACCCATTCCAATCAGGAAGCCGGTAAATAAGGACACCAACAGCGTGGTCGAGCCAACCGACCCAAGGGGGATATATCCTGCATATTTTCCTACAATTGCTACGTCACTTAAATTAAATAATACTTCTAATATCTGAGAACACATCAACGGTATGCTAAAGAGGAAGATGTTCTTCCATAAAGAGCCGGATGTCATCCCGATACTTTTTCTTCTGCTTTCTGCTTTACTGCTCATAATTTTATTTCACTTTGGTTGGTTTGCTGTTCCTTTCCTGCCATATATCTTCTTTGATAATAATCCATTGTACGATAATCTATTACATCACGCAATCCTCTTACTTTTCCATAGTTAAAGAAGGATAAGCCTCAAGCATAGACTGTCTTGCTTCTTTTAAAAATTGTACTACTCGTTCCATGATGTAATCCATTCTTTAATATCTTTTATAATCTACGTCACGTCATAGGAAGCCTTGTCGTTAGCAGAAAGACAGAATTGTTACTGAGCTTACATACGCATACATAACATCGCCTTTCGTGTTATGGGCTAACAGGTATCCTTAACCACTTATTTTATAGCAAATTCTTCAACGAATATATAGCAGTTAATGTGAACAGAACGAAAATTTTTTGATATTCTCGCCTAAAGTTACACAGAAACGCTCATCCACTGTTAGTCGCAAAAGTATATTTTCAACAAATCTGTTGTTGCTTTGTCATTTATGACAGCCCGTCCTATTGTTATGCCATTGCTGATGATAATATATTCTCCGTTTTCATATCTGGCATTTACCAAATCATCTTCCCTTTTTAAGTCTATACATATACTTGATATAATTCCACAAATCTCCTCTTGTGAGCTTCCGCTTTTTATCTCATAAGCATAATCCGCATCTCCTATCTCATTCAGATCAGTTACCAAACAATACTCCGCTCCATTCATCAGCATTTCTTCATTCAAAGTGGGTAATTGAGCCGTCTTATACTCATTAAATAAAAAGATAACTACAAGCGCAATGAATGCCGGAAAAAAGATACCGCCAAACCGCTGTGCATAATTTTGTTCTTCCCACCGCTTGCCATGACCACCAAACAGCGGTATTTTCATCTGCACCAAACCTGCTCCTATACTTACAAGCAAAAAATAAAATATAACTTTTATCAAAGACTCATCCCCCTTTTAATCATTAATAAAAATATCGTTCTTAAAACGACGCCTACTAACCATATAAAACGAAACACCTTGTTATATCTTGAACTATTAGAACACGGAACAAGCCAATGTTCCTGTGGAAACCCCAAAAGGTCTTCTTTTAATTCCTGCTTCAATTCCATGACTATACTCCACATTAATCCAAGCAGCACAATGCACACCGTTCCATAATATGCAATGCTGTTAGCTTTGCCTTATCGTACAAATTTGCAGATTATTCTTGGATTTGGCTCAAATCAAATGCACCGTTCTCAATCAACTGCAAAATTGTGTCTACCAAGTTGTTCTTTACAGTTTCACTTTCATTTTCAGTGCCAGAATACTCTACATAAATAGTGTTCTCTCCCATATCAAAGGTTGCATAATATATTACGGTTTTGATACCTTGACTATTTGACTTTGTTATGAAATATCCTGCATTGATATCAACGCCGTCTACACTTGAAGTGATTGTATTTCCATCAATGATAGTATCTAATAGATTTACACCCTGTTTAGAAACTACCATTCTTGTATCACCAATTTTTCCCTCAAAACCCAGAATATTATGATTGTCAGCATCAAAGTAAGCATCTGCGGTAACAGGCAAGTCTGCAAAAAGCATTTCAATTTCAGCATCGCTCAAAGGTCTTGTTGTTACATTTAAGTCAATTGAAGATTGTGATAAGTCATTTTTAACAAAAGTAATTGTTTCTCCACTATCCAGCGTGGCAATATCGTTTTTTGTACCAAACAGTTTGCTTTGAAAAACTCCCACTCCAATCACAGCAACGAGTACGAAGCAAGCAGCAACAGACACCCATTTTTGCCGATTAGTTATTTTACTTGTTTTTTTCATAGGTTCAGCTTCTTTAATATACTGATTATCGACATTTCCCAATGCCCTTAAAAGTTTCTTTTCTTTCATACAGAGATACCTTCTTTCTCTAACAATTTTTTGAGTTCGTTCCTTGAACGAAATAATGACATCTTGATTTTGCTCTCGCTCATACCATATTCCGTTGCAATTTCTTTAATGGGCGATAAATACCAATATCTTCTCATAAAGATTTTTCGCTGTTCTAATGACAGGGAAGAAAGAAAGCGGTTGAGAATATCCGTTAGAGCAATTTCTTCAACAATGTTTTCTGTACTATCCAACGATGGTATGCACTCTTGTATTTCATCAAAAATCAATGGCATTTGCCCGCCATTACGTTTCTTTGCATTGAGCAGTTCGTACCTGTCCAAAGATAAGTTGCGAGTAATCTTCCCTAAAAAAGTTTTTAGAACAGATGGACGGTTAGGCGGTATGCTGTTCCAAGCTCTTAAATAAGTATCATTTACACATTCCTCGCTGTCTTCGTCATTGTGAAGAATATTAAAGGCTATGTATCTGCAATACTTTCCGTATTTTTTTGAAGTTTCGGATATAGCAGCTTCGGAGCGCTCCCAATATAAATCTAATATCTGTTTATCATCCATAGGCTTCTCCTCCTTTGTATTAAGGCCTTTCACCCTAATAGACGGGGAAAATGTGTCAAGAGTCACTTAAATTCAAAAAATATTTATTCAAAGATTAGCTTTTGATATTAATTCTTCAAGTATCATTTTATTTCATTATCTCATCAGTCTTCACCACATAAGCATAGGCCTCTGGATTTGCCTTTTTCAAGTAACGAAGAGTCAATAACTTTTCATGCACTAATTTATGATTGGCATATTCCCGGAAGTCCCTCACCTTTTCAAACTCTGTATCTGTCAACAAACACATTACCATGTACATAACCATGGTTGCTCTCCCTGCTGCAATTTCCGGACTATAGTTTTCTGCATAAATATGTCCACGTAAGTCACGTATACCTTTAACATATATCGGATACTCCTCTGCTCCGACCTTGCCTCGTGACGCAATACATAAAGCTGACTCAAAGCTATCCCATAAGCAGTCCGTTGGTGTTGCATTTATTCCACGGTATGCAATCTCCGCCAACGCAATCGGTTCATATGTACGCTTTACAACATCGCATTCTTTAAAAACCTCTATTAAAGAACACACGTCATAAAGCTGCTTCATTACTTCCATATCCTTACCTTTATTAAGTTCGACACCTGTCGTATGAGGAGCAAATGCAGTCAGTTTATCTGCAAGAATACAATCTGCACTCGGAATTTTAACTGTTAGATACTCTTCTTCCGTCAGTAGTAAATCATTTCTTATTTCCTTTGTCTCAACTTCTGCATAATGATTATTTTCAAATAGCACATCCAATAATATATAAAATTGTTTATTGTTAATTGGTGAATCATAAGTAAATTTAAAATGCCGCTTTTCTATATTGTTTTTTCCGACTCTCTTCTGTTCTTCCACCATCTGAAATGGAAATATAGCAGATGCTTTTTCTAAGTAATCATCCAAATCAGTCCCTGGTTCCACAATAATATCAATATCTGTAGATAATCGACGTGGCTTATCCATTAGCATCATAAGGCAGGTACCACCTTTAAAAATAAATGGCATCCTCACCCTTGCCAAAGCTTCAAGAAGTCCAAAAGCATATACAGTACGTTCTAAAAGCACCGGATCTCTCTTGCTGTCCTTTTGTAGACTGCGAATATATTCCTCACTAAAATTTTCTTTCAAAAGCATTTGCACCTATTCCTTTGTTTTTAATATAATATCCGTTTTATCATGTAGCAGTTTCTTTATTTTCTTTGCGCTCTTTCTTCGATTTGCATATCGAAACAAACAATTTTCATCAATATAGTATCTTGCAAAAGCATCCATATATACACCCGGATATTCTGACTCACTTATAGATGCCAGAAGTAACGGTTCTGACATAATGTCTACTAATAGCTTCTCCAATCTTGTATGCCACGATTTTTCCTGTCCTTTTGGTGCTTCTGTTATAAGCTTTACAATTACAATCATGTTATCCGACCAATACTGATGGTAGATATCTGCCGTTGGATTGATAAGCACTTTTCCAGGATATTTCTCCTTTAATGTATCAAAAACAAATTCCATAATATCTGATTCTACTGATAGGAATATAACATTATGAGCCACTAAATGATTTACGAAATCATTCATTTGAACAAATTCAAATATTGTAAAATTCAAATATGGATATTGTTCCTCTAGTTGCAATGCCACTTCTTCCGCCAATTCCGAATAGTCATGACGGTACACCTGCCGCTTATCATTCGGCAAACAATAATGATTACGTCCCACCCTTACTATCTCACCATCATTGACCATATCTTCAACCTTTTTGTAGAACGAAGCTTCACTTAATTGATATCCTCCCTGACGAAAAGAGACGAATAATTCATTGCGCGTAAATTCCGTCACATTATGAACACCCCTGAAATAAATTTCTTCAGTCATCGTGATATCACCTCCAATTATTTTTCCGGCACTTCACCCAGCCAAGTGCCGGAAATATATGAATAGCGTAATATCTCTTTTCATATTTGTCAATATTTTTTCGGCACTATTATTATTTTAGTGCCATTAATATATTTTGCTTTTCTCAAAAAAATATACCTGGAATTTTTTTACTTTTTCAAGCAAAACGACAAAAAGAGCAATCCACCATAAGATGAATCGCCCTCCCTTCAGCTACTACTTTCCATTCAGAAAATATGCCCAGTACCTTTTCTCTTTATCTGTCATAAGCACTTACCTTGCCTTTCCGGTTTTAGGTACGCTTGGAACGATAACATCATCAGACTTTCTGCTATCTACAGACAGCTTCATGAAAACGGAAGCATCAAAAAAGGGGATGTATCTGAATCCACGGTTAACAGATATATTAATCTCCTGGCTCTTAAGCTCAAAACAACCAGCAATCAGGATATGCGCCGCTATGAAAGACCTCACATAAATGAAGTATGGTGTGGTGATTCAAGTATTGGTTCTTAACTGAAAACTCCTGATGGTAAAATAAAGTTCTTCCATAGTGGTCTCCTTTCCGTAAAACTTTGTCAGCATTACCAATCTTCTCCATACTCATCCATTGCATCATCTACACCATCTGCATAATCGCTGTCTCTGTCATATCTGTCATAGTCATAATCGTCATCCATATAGATATCATCATAGCCATCATCATAAGAGTCATATGTACTCTTCTTTGTCGTTGTACTTTTCTTTGTACCACTGCTATATGATGACTTGTTTGTAGAATTTGATTTATTATTGTAACTGCTACTTGAACCAGAGTTACTTGTACTGCTCTTAGAAGTACTGCCAGACGATTTATTGCTATATGATGAACTGCTATGGGATGTACTGCTTCCCGTATATGGTTTATGCAAATAACAATAGCTGCTTCCACTTGCCTGCTTATTATCACATCCTGCCTTAATGCACTTAGGCTCACTTGCTTCACCTATGGAACCTATTACAAACAGAACGCCTATTATTACAAGGAATATTGCCAGTCCCTGTCCAAATGAATTCTTTCTCATACAAATCATCCTTTGCGTCATCCTCGAAGTCTCCGGCATCTCCAAATAATACTTCATGTTCTTCCCTGCTAGTGCAAAGCATTTCTCCTGCAAACATCATTTCTGAGCTATCTATTTCTCCATCGCCATTTAAATCCATCCAATTTCTCATTGCCATACCTCCTGTAATCAAGGTTATTTGTTTCTTTCTGATTATATAGTACTACTTCTCTTATATGATACCATAAATAACCATATAAGAGAAGTTCCTTCATTCCTGCTACACAAGCACAAAATCAAAAATAATTTAAGTTCACCACTTAACATTGTGGCAAAGATTTCCACTTCCATGAATTCCATCTACATTTTTCGACCCAAAAAAACTACACACCTTGAAAATTCATTCAAAATGTGTAGTCTATTAAAAATACTATTTAAATATTCTAATTCACTTTCTGGCTCAATCTCACCCGTTGCGAATGCCTCGGTCTGTCCACAATGACTTCTTTGCATTCCAACTCCTGTGTCCACTCTAACAATCTTGCCAGAAGTACTTTTACATCTTTTCGATATGGCTTTGGATCATTTACTAATGCACTATGTAATTCTACCGTAATTTCACCAAAATACATTTCACCACCATGTTTCTGCAATAATTCTAAGAGCCATCGGTATGCTCTGCATAACGAAAATGCTTGCTGTATTTCAGTTAATGATTCTCCTTTACTCATTTCCAGAAATTCTATTTTCTGCCCTAAGCTTTCCTTCGCTGTATCATATTCCGGAAAATCATTTACGAATAACATGTTTTCTACCGGACGAAACAAGTCGGTAATCCTTTTTGACCAGCCCAACTCAGAAGAAGTTCTATTTTTCATCTTGTCTAATGCTTCTGCCTTCATAATACTATATATTCGGTCATCCATTTCCACGGAGCCTTTTATAAGACAGTTTACTCTTTGTATATCTGTTTCATCCACTTCACATTTTTCAGCCATTTCAAGATTACCGCCTTCTTCCAGCAGTATTCCTTTATTTGTTAAATTTGCGCTTCCTATCACTCCATTCTTATCATCAAATATATACATTTTTGCATGCAAATCAAAATAAGCATACATTTTCCATTCATGTGATTTACAATACTCATAAATTTGCAAATCAGTTGCACCATTAATAATATCTTTTAATTGAAAACGCACAATTAACGTCTTATCCTTTATTGTCTCATTACAATTTTTCTGCATAAACTCAAGTGCATTTTGCTTGCAGAACGCAGTAATAACTACAATGGATTGATGACAACTTTGTAATTCCTTATAGATACATTTCTTTATTTCATCAGATATTAAGATACTCACGTTATCACCTGCTATTTCAAACTTCCATGTTGTGCATTGATATATTTTCTTAATTTTTCATTCCATGTAGCAATAAGATTATCATTCTCATCTTCCTGTCTGCGATTAGTCTCATCAATTGCCTTAACTAAGGATGCCACAAAAAGTTCAAATGCAACCTTTGCATCATTTGATTTTATCAAATCTTCAAGAAATGTCTTATAAAAAATATGATCCATATTAAACTTTACATAACAGTTTCCCAAACCAAATGAATAGTCAAATAAAGCTGCCAGTTTTCCCATATTCTGATAGTCTATATTAACCTGATTTTTAAGATTATTTACGATTTCTTCCTGCTGAGGATCTATAACCCCTCTCTCTTCTAACTGTTGTTTGCTCTTTTCGTATAATTCCTCTTTGGAAGTAGTTCTTCTTACCTCTGCGGATTCACTTTCCTCATTCGGTATTTCACTTTCTTCTACTTTATTTATTATTTTCGTTGTCGGAGAATCTATATCCTTTGAAGACCTTGCATTTTCTCTGGTCTTCTTATTTTCTTTATACATCCGTTCTATTGTAGGATGAATTATGCTATACAACTGTACCCATACCGGTTTTACAGGCTCATCCAAATAATCATCTTTATCTATCTTTCTCAATTCGACAAACTGCTTGTTATTTGCCACTCCAAACGCTTCATCCAGAACAGGATCAAATTTAATTTCGCAGCCCCACCACCTATGTTGCGGCTGATTAATATTTTCATAAAAATCGAACTGTCCAAAATCAATTTCTCTATTTGCCCGTACAATTGATATTCCTTCCAATTTTTTTACATAGCTTCCTAATGGCTTTCCACCCGGATCTCCTGCTACTGCTGTCTTGTCATAAAATTCCTTTTTTACTTTTGAAAAACGAATTTCAATGTTGTGTTCCTTTGTTTCTCCTGTTATCTTATCAATATATTGAATAGGAAAATAAATAACTCCATCTGTATGCTTCTCATCTGTATAAGGTTCAAAAATACTTTCTGTGTAATTTATATTATCGCCTGGACAGATATTTTCCGGTGTTGCAGGATTTCCCAATACATAATTTGGTTTCATGAGAAACAGCGGATCATTTGGCATTATTCTTTTTGAATTATCCTGATTTTCATGATGAATTAAACTGATATTACAGATTCCATCATGAATAAAATATCTGAACTTTTGTCCTAATGCAAATTCCAATTTTTTAAACAGAAATGATACTGTTTTAGGCACTACTCTATCACAGTTTTTCCACAATACAAATGTGCCACTCTCCATAAAATTGTATTCTTTTACAGCATCATTCTGCCCCTGCATTTTATAGGTTAAATACTTCTTGTATTTTGAAGGAATCTCACTTTGCACCGGATCTTCCAATACGGTCTGCGCTCCATCCTTTACTTTATTTATATCCAAAAATACTTTCTTGCAATTATCATATCCATTCTGCCAGGAGTACACATCAACTGATGGGCATGCATATAAAGAAGCCTGCGGCAAACCAACTCCAAATCTTCCCATTCCTTTTCTGTCAGTTCTTGTGGAATATCCAATTCCAAGACAGCTTTCCAGTTCTAACTGCTCCATTCCTTTTCCATTATCCAGAAATCCGATTTCTTTGATATTATTTCTTCCTGTTTCTGGATTATATTCTTCTGATACAATTATTAAAATATCTTTTGCCTCTGCCTGAATAGAGTTATCAATAATTTCTGCCATTGCACATTCAATATTTTTATAACCCGTATTTCTCAGTGCATCTCCCATTGTCTGAATTACAAATATGTCTTTTGCCATAACTTTTCCTCCTATGCATTCCAATAATTATTAAAGTGTGAAAATGCCATATTTTCATTAAACTGATTCAAATTGTCTTTTACATCTATTAATAAACATTCCTTTTTTCCGCCCATCTGTGGTCCACGAAGTCCGCGCCCTAACATCTGACTATATAGAACTACTGATTGTGTTGGCCTTGCAATAAAAACACATTCAATGTTTGTTGCATCAAACCCTGTTGTCAGCACTTCATAATTAATCAGAATATTCATATCATTTTTTGTATCTTTAAACTTCCGGATTGCTTCCCTTCTCTCAGTTGCTGACATCTCTCCTATTACCAATGCATTAGGTATATCTTCCAGAGTAAGCATGGAAGAAAGTAATTGTCCATGTTTTACAGAACACGCAAAAACGATTGTAGGTGTCTGTGATTGATTTAGTGCTCTTAATTCCTGCATAATCCGCAAATTTCTGCTCTTATTTTTTCCAATCACATTAAGTGCTGCAGGCGAGAAATCGGAATAACCATTCTTCGTGGCTATTACTTTTATCTTTGACAGTTCTTCATCTGTTAATTTTTCTGCATATGTAAGCTCTTTCTTCTTTATCTTTGCCAGCACACCTCTGTTTTGAAAATAACGGATAATATCTTTTTCCACCTCTGCATTGAGTGCTTCCTGTCTGGACAAATTCACTTCATTCATAACTTTCGTATCAATGGATATGATTTTGTTTCCAAACGTCGATGCTAACAAATCATTTTCAAAACTCATTTCTGTTGTTCTGCCCGGCGTTGCCG
The DNA here is from genome assembly GCF_003435965.1 of Roseburia sp. AF42-8. NCBI lineage: Bacteria > Bacillati > Bacillota > Clostridia > Lachnospirales > Lachnospiraceae > Roseburia > Roseburia sp. AF42-8. Next base: position 77,970 of record NZ_QTVB01000007.1, on the reverse strand, counting down.
ATAATCCCATCAACGCACAATCCTTCATTTCTCCCGTTCTACGCATAAAATGTTCAATTACATTTCTTGTCTCCTGAGCTGCTGCTTTATGTGCCTCATCATATACAACTAATCTGGTAGCATTTACAAGCTTCTGAAATTTGTCCGGTTGATTTTCCTTCATAGACTGCAATTTTTGTATTCCACAGACCATAAAACCAGACATATCTTCTGGAATAGCTTCTATATTATGTTCTCCCCAAAGTTTATACGTTGAAATTTCTCCATTTCCTATGTTCTTCCAAACATTAACAAATGTGTCATATGCCTGCTGCAACAATTCTGTGGTATGTGCTATCCAGACAATCAATCCCTGTTTCTTTAAATTATAATTATAGTGATGACATATAATATGAGTTGCCGTCTTGGTTTTCCCCGTTCCGGTCGGCATATGTATTAAAAAACGTCTTTGCTTATATTCTGAAGTCAGTATATTCAGTGCTCTCTGGCGAATAATATATTGATAATCCAACAATTCATAAAACTTATCATATGATGCAATTTTTTCAGATGAAACTTCCTCTACACTTTGTTCCTGAAAAATATCTTTTTCCGAATAGTTCAACAAATGAAGTACATGATTATTTATCTGACTTTCACGCCAGTTTTTCTTCGCTACTACATCTATAATCAATTCCGGATTCTCACAGGTTCTATATTTTTCAGGCAATTCCACACGAAAATCCAGAATATCTTCTTTTTGAAAGGTACTCAAAATATGATGTCTGAATTCCTTACTCTTTAAAATATTCACCCCATAAATGCACATGATCATATCAACCAATCTTTTCTTCGTAAGCAGAGCTTCACTTCCTGTATTCCATTCAAGTAAAGATTCCACAATATCTTCTCCAAGAAAACTTTTTAAATCTTCCAAGGAAAATTTCATCATATGAGATCTCATAACTTCATTCTCCATCTTCTTCCTCCTACTCCGCCAGTTCCTCTACTGCGGCAACCAGTGTATCTATCTCTTTCTCCGTGGTATATCTTCCGATTCCGATCCGGACGACGCCGCCGGAAGCTTCATCCTTTAAATGCTTATGTATCAGTGGTGCACAGTGATATCCAGTTCTTACGGCAATTCCATAGTCTGTGTCCAAAAGCAATCCCACCTCGGACGCCTGATAGCCCCGGATATGGAAAGGAACAATTCCGACTTTGTCCTGCCCGAAATCTCCATATAATTTCACACCTGGAATCCGTTTTAACTGCGCAATTAATTTATCAGTCAACTGTTGTTCATGCGCCAGCCAGCCTTTCGTTCCGGCTGCCTTTATCTCCATGAGGCTGCCCAAAGTCCTGCTATTGCTACAATATTGGGGCTGGCTGCCTCATAACGTGCCGGGCTTTCCAATGGCATCTTCGGATTCAGGGAATCACTGCCGGTTCCTCCTGCCAGAAAAACTTTCAGCTTTATGCCATGTCTTAAGAAAAATCCTCCTGTTCCGAATGGACCATACAGATTTTTATGACCGGCAAATGCTACAATATCTGCCGGAACTTTTCGCATATCAAGCTCTGTCAGCCCAAGGGACTGGGATGCATCGATTACTGTGATTGCATCATATTTCTTTGCAATTTTGCATATTTCTTCGATGGGGAGTATATAACCTGTCACATTGCTGACCTGTGACAGAAAGATATGAGTTGGCGGCTGCTCCGTAAAAAGATATTCCATTTTTTCCAAATCAATTTTTAAGGATTCTTTTTCCAAAGGAAGCTCTATTGTGGTAAACCCAATCCGCTCTTTCCATAAATCCAGTGGGCGAACCACCGCATTATGTTCGTAAGGGCTGACATAAACCACATCCGTTTCCTTCCAGTCCATTCCGCCAATGATCTGATTGAAAGCAACAGTAGCAGAGGCAGATAAAACCACCTCTGCCTGTTCTTTTGCATGTACTAAATCAAGCAGTGATTCTCTTGTTTCCGCGATAATTTCATCCGCCTCTTTTGCAAGGGCATAGGAACCCCTCCCTGCATTAAATGCAAGGCTGCGGTTGACCCGGTCCATTTCCGTATATACTACTTCCGGTTTTGGATATGTTGTTGCCGCATTGTCAAGATAAATAATTTCTTCTGTATTCATAACTACAACTCCTTGCTACTTCGTCAGTTTCTCTATCATCTGAACCAGTACTGCTACCTTCTGGTTCACTTCCAGACTGTCTCCGAATTCCTCCATAGCTTCTTCCATGGCATTTTTCAGAAAATAACTGGTGCTGTCATCCTCTGCTTCATAGAATTTCTTTACCTTTTTTCCATCACTTCCGGTAAATTCTATCATCTGCCTGCTGCCGGACTCACTCTGTTCCATTCCGATGTGTTCAATCTCTGCCTTTAACCGGGCAAGCTCTTCTTCATACTGCTTCAAGGACTCATCCCGCCAGTCTTCCATATAAATATCAAGGACTGCCTTGGAAAGATGTTCTACAATTTCCTGTTCATTGTGGGTCTGCATTCTGGATAAATAGCCCATCAATGCCGTCACCTGATTGCTGGCCAGAAAACTCTTTGCCGCCTTCCCCTGTTCCTCATACCATGCCTTTAAAACGCCAGAAAGACTGTCTTCTTTTGCTGCGCCATAGATTTTCTTTGTGACCTCTATTGCCTGCTCATTTTTCTTAAAAAGGAAGGTATCTAAATATTCTTTTCCCTCTTTGATTTGCCGTGTCGTTTCCTTTAAATTCTTTTTCTCTACCAGTCCCGGAAGCTGTTCAAACAGCATTTCCCTTGGGTTCGGCTCCATATTTTTAAGAATCTTACGAAGCCCCTTGATAAATACATAAGCTTCCTCATCCATGCCTTCCGGGCAGGTCTGAAAGGAAACAGCAATCTGCGGCAGACTTCTGTACCACCGTTGCATTGCTCGTACCAGTTCATAAAGCCGGTTTCGTTTTCCAATACTCTGATAGGTATCCTGTCCGCAAAAAATTTCTTCTAACTGCTTAATATACTTCTCTTTATTTACCGTTTCCTTTTCCACATAGAGGCTGTAATTCTCCGGATGTTCTTCTATGTTGTCAAATATTTCCGGCGTAATCTCCACCTCACGCTCCTGCAAAAGAATGACCGGTGTATCCTCAAGTTCCGCAATCTGCCTTGCGATATAAATTGGAATGATACCTTCTCTTACTCCATAGCCTTTTCCGGAAAGGCTTTCATAAAGTTCGGAAAAACTGTGTTTTTTCCCGGCACAGCGGTTGATATATTCCATGATTTCCTGTAATACCTGCTGGCTTCCCTCTTCTGCTCTTCCTTCATCCAGTACCCGTAAGGTTGCCCGGTAAATGGTTGCTTCTGCCGCCGAACCGTTCTCCCACTGCGCCATTTCTTTTCCATTTAAAACAGCATCTACAATGGTTCTTCTGGCACGTTTTGTCTGGGACGACACCTTTCTGCGGTTAATCATTTCATTATTAATTTTCGGAGTCAGATTATAATATTCCTCACAGATTCTACTGAGCGTACGATTAAATTCACCTACTGATTTACTCTTGTTCCGGGATACAATTCCACATAATACTGTGCAGTTTCCATTTTCCGGAAGATAACGCTTTTCTAATGCCGCATTGATTTCATAAATCAAATCTTCTTCATATAGCTGCAATTCCTGCTGCAATACTGCATTTTCTTCTAAAAATGTCTTATCTTCTTTTAACTGCCGAACTGCTATCAGACGCCGGATATTTTCTTCTTCCATTAACGGTTCTCGCGGAATGAGACTACGATTCGCTCGTCCTTTAACTCCTTCAGATGCTGCTGGACTTTTTCCATATCTGTTGTCTTATCTGCATCCGTCAATGCGATAATCTTTCCGTCTGCGGGTTTCTCTTCAAAAAGATATTCTGCCTTCTTTAATGCAAGAAACTGCTCTAACTTTTTATATTCATAATGAAAATATCTGGTCATGGTGAATTCCTGATTATACTGCTTTGGCAGGACATAATCTAATTCTGCAATTTCACCTAACACTTTTTCGATATTTACTTTTTTCTGTTTCTGTATTTCTTCCTGAATCTTTTTTTCGATATCTACACCGACATTATTTTTAAAATCATAAGAAGCAGTCCGGTTTCTCCACTGTATTAATTGTGCTTCTTTTAACTGTTCTAATTTTTCTTTTACAATTCCATATTCCAGTCCGCTTGCCAGATAGATGCTTTCATCGTTTACCGGAAGTTCTTCTTCATTTCCCATCATCTTAAGCAATGCCATTACTTTGATGATGTTTTTTTCTTCCTCATACTCTGCCTTTCCAAGGGCATACTCTGCCTTCAGCCATTCCGCATGAATATGGATAAGGTCTGTATTTTCCCGGAATAATCTGGAAAAATAATCATAAACGACTGCCGCACCGATTCCATGGGCTTCCTTTTCATCTTCTTCAATCAGGCGTACCAGTGAACCCGGCTCATTATTTGCAAGGAAAGTAAACACGCTGCGCTCATTCTGTGCCACTTTTTCACTGACTCCTAATAACAGATAAACGGTAAGCGGCAGCAAAGGAAAACAGCCTTCCTTTACTACTGTGTCATACTCCTCCTGTTCAAAAAGTGCAGAAATGCAAGGCAGTTGATAGGTATCTTCTAACACCTTTTTCCACTCTGCATTTTTTGCTGCCACACGTCTGCATTCCTCTATATCCTTATGAATGGCGTCCATCACCAGTTCAAAATTATTCTTCGCAGATACTACGAACCGGACTTCTTTTAATCTTCCTTCTACTCCATCAAAAGCATCCTTTATATTTTTTGATAACTGATGTCCATATTCCTTAATACTCTTGTGGGCAACACATACGATATGAATTTCCTCTTTGCCGGAATTTGCCAGCTCACACATGTCCTGCAATACCTTCATATCTCTTGCAAAGGTTGCCTCTTCATGACCTTCCACATATTTGCTGAACTCATCGAATACAAGGAAAATGCCTGCATAACCGTATTTTTCACATAAAATACGATTGATGCCCTCATAGACCTTCATGGTTTCAATATTTACAATCGGCTGGAACTGGCTGCCGGAAGTCACTTTCGGATAAATTTCCCGGAATGCTTCTAAGGCATCTTCCTGCATTTTATCCATCTGTTTTCTCCACTGTTCAATGGAGCGACCATGCTCTGAATGCATCAGTTCTGCAAACTTCTGATAAGTCTTGGGATAATTTTCCATCCAGTTATCCGCTGCCTTTTCTGCTTCCTTATAATAGCTGTCCGGAACAATGTCGCTAAGTCCTGCATACTGCAATGCTTCTGTCAGTCCTAAGACGAAGGCATCCGAAAGATTCATATTCGAACTGGATACAATAACCGGAAGGAATTTTTTCTTCTGACTCCGGTACTGTTCCACTAATTCTGCTGTTTCTGCATCTAATTTGCTGATTCTTTGAACCAGGTCATTTACCTTTTCATTTTCCGGTGCAGAAAGAATCTGCAACAATACCAGCAGTAAATGTGATTTTCCTTTTCCATAAGGTCCAATCAGAATCGTTGCTTTTTCCTGTTCCTGTCCCATTACGGATTTCAGATATTTTTGCAGAATTAATAAAGATGATTTGGTTGGAATATAACTTTCCAGCTTGGTATCATCCTGCAAATCCAGTTGCAAATTTATGGAATTTTGAAATCTTTTATCTATCTCAACGAAATCTTTCAGTCTCTTCATCTTCATCGTTTCCTTTATTTTTCATAATATAATTCCGCAACTTTCTGCGGCTCCCAATTTTTCTCTTCGTTTTTGTATACCATATCCAGCCCCGCAGTCCGGTTCAGCCGGATATAGCCATAGTTATCCAGTTTATCCAGATATTCATTCAATGCAGCCCGTTTTAACTGCAGGACTTTTCCCGGACCTTTTGCATCTTCCAAAAGGCTTGCAATACTGATGCTATTCGTTTTATTTTCTTTCCACATCTTTTCGATAAGATACCAGACTGCAAATGGGCTGAGCCGGTTTAAATTCGGCTGGCTCTTCCGGTATTTCCCACCATCCAGCTTTAATAATCCAAGGTGTGCAAAAGGACTGATGCTCTTATCCTCCGGGTCGTAATCCTCCACATGATCCCTGCTATACATCCGGAGTATGGCACTGCAATCATCTGCCAGCGAACGTCTTGGTATCTCTGTCCGTCCCGTTTCCACTGCATATTCCCGCAGCATATAATCTTCCAGTTCTGTTCTTGTAAATTCTTCTGCCTGCAGCGTATTAAAGAAAAGATACCAGCTTGTAACTGCCTCGGCATTTGTCACCAGATTCATATGTACCAGCCAATAGGAAAAATCATCCTCAAAATACGGGTCCTTCTGATATACTAATTGACCAAGTGATTCCAGTTTTACGGCTGCCCTGTTTTCAGTTTTTCCAATGAATCCGGCCGACTGCATCCAGTAACGGATTGCCTTTGCCATATTGGTTCCGACTCCCAAAGCATCTGCCCCGGAGTTTTTACTGAATACCGTTCCATCCTTTTCTGCTGCTGCCAGTCCCTTTGTCAGCCAGCCTTCCCGCAATATAAATGTCTCATGACCTTTCAGTCGAATCTTTTTTATCATTGCTCCCATTCTTCTTACTCTTCCCTTTTTCCTCGTTTTGTTGCCAGCACTTTTCTAATATAGCAGCCACCTACATAATGGTTGACGCACTCTCCACAGCGGACACATTTTTCATCCAAAATATGATAGGAAATGCTTCCGTCCTTTTCATCCCGGATAACAATCGCATTGTGCTTACAGATACTTTCACAGGCCTTACAGCCCATGCAGAGCTGATATTTGGTCAGCTGGCATTTTATCTTATCTTCCGCTGTTTCCAGATTTTTTGCTCCATCCAGATGCGTATCATAAATTGTCACCTTCAGAGTGGTCTTACCTATTCGTCCCTGCAATTTTATTCTTGGATTGCCATTTTTTGTGGTAATAAACACTTCTCCCAAACGCTCATTTCCAAGATTCTTATTGATATATCCAAACGGCCGGAATAGCTCATATAATTCTTCTGAAATCGGCCGCTGCAATTCATAATTAAAGCTGTTTTCTTCCAATACACAGGGTTTAAATGACACCACTGCTTTATTGGCATATTCCACGCCATTTCCGCCCTGTCTGGCTTTCCATTTGCCATCCCGGATATAACTTTCTGCATCCGGCTTGCCAATCCGCCTTGCAAAATCAACCAATAATTCCTGCCAGTGCTTTGACTGCTCCGGCATATAAATTCTTGATAAAAATTCTGACCAGGCACTGTTATTCGGGCAGCACCAGCAGCTACTCTGGTATAACCCCAGCGATATGCGTCATTGAAATCTGTCTTTGTAGTCAGAAGATACAGCCAGATATCAAAGTCCATCCAGTCAATAATCGGCGAAATCGTAATCTGCTTCGTAATCTTCGAGCCTTCTGTCTCCCGCTCATATTTGCTTCTGCTGGCAGACTCACTTCTCCGGATTCCATAGAATGTAATTATTTTATCTTTATCACCAAACAACGCTTTTATCTTCCGCTGAATTGCTCCCGTTTTAAAAATAGTACAGCACCAGCGCATGACACGGCTTGGCGGTCCCATCAGTTCACACAGTTCTTCAAAATTCTTTTCTTTATTTCTCGATGACAGAACCGGTGTCTTCGGATGCTCTTTCTTAAACCGCTCCACATAGTGCATGGTTTCCGGAAATTCCAATGTAGTATCCCCGAAAATATGAAGTATCTTCGGTTCTGATAACGCCCGCATTACAAGACTGGATACCACCGTGGAATCCTTTCCACCGGAAAAAGAGACAAACATATCCTGAATCTTATAATTCTTCGTGCTCTCTCTGATATAACCGGTCGCTTCTGTGGTTATCTCTTCATAACGCTCCCGGTTCTCCTCTAAGAATCTTTTTATATAGGAATCAAAATACTGATAGGTATTCTGTTCTCTCAAATCCTCATACTGCTTACGCACTTCTTCTGCGTCTACTTCTATTAAATCTTTTACAGAAAAGTCAATTCGTTTGCCATTGACATAATATTTATTTCCGGAGCCATTCCATACCGAATCTTTTAAAAATGCAAATGGCTTTTTCAGCAAAATTTCTAACAGCAATCTTCCTCCGGAAATACCGGGCGGATATCCGATACCATTCTCCTTGGCTTACTGCCACAGGAACATTTTTTCTGATATAAAGGAATGTTACAGGTATCACACCAGTAAATGTCGGATTTTTCCAGTTCCGCCCGTTCCTTGCATACCGGACAGACGCTGGTCTGTGTTATGATATTATCTTTCGTGCATCGATATCTTTGCATTTAACTCACCATTTCTTCAATTCTTCCGGTTTCACATTCAAATAGGAACACAATTCCAGAAACTCTGTTGCGTTCAGGCTTTCTTTTGCTCCCACCTGCAGTTTATCCTCCGAAATGGCGGTATCCCGTGCAACCTGTGTTACGGATAAATGATTATCTGCTATGTATATTGCTAATTTTTCTGTTATTGTCTTTGCCATTTTTCTTTCTCTCTTTAAAAGATTCCAACTCATAATATTCTCTGACTCCGGGAATATTTTCTTATAAATAGCATTATATTCTTTCTTAAAGAGAATATCAACATTCATTTTTCCTGTTATCCGAGAATTGTTTGACGTTCAAAATATGTTAGTTTATGATTAAAAAAGAGGTGAAAAAATGAAAAATGCAAACATCGCAAAAGTATTAAAAGAATATCGCAAACGCAACCAGCTTTCCGTAACGGATGTCTCCATCCAGTTAAGTGAGAAATCTGTCCCGGTAGCGCCAAAAACCATTTATGGCTGGGAAAGCGGTCAGACCCAGCCGGATGCCGATACGCTTTTGCTCTTATGCGAAATATATAAAATCAATGACATTCTTGGAACTTTCGGTTATGACGATTCCGAAAAAATTATTCTGACCAGACATGAAAAAGAATTGATTCTACAATACCGGAAGCACCCGGAAATGCAGGAAGCAATACAGAAATTATTGAATTTATCTTAAAAGTGGTATCTTCCGACAGTAAAAAAATCCCGGAAAGCTGATAAAAATGAGATATTCCTCAAATTATCAGTTATCCGGGATTTTCTATCCCAGTGCCACATCCAGTATCATCATCAGCAGAAATCCTACTGAAAACCATATGGTTGCAATATTCGAATGGCTGCCTGTGGATGCCTCCGGCAGCAATTCCTCGATTACCACATAAATCATGGCGCCTGCTGCAAACGATAACAGATACGGCAGAATCGGAATCACTATGGATGCTGCTGCAATGGTTATAATTGCAGCTATCGGCTCTACAATGCCAGACAATGCACCGTAAAGAAATGCTTTTCCTTTTCCGGTTCCTTCACTGCGAAGTGGCAAGGATATAATTGCTCCCTCCGGAAAATTCTGAATGGCAATACCGATTGCCAGGCAAGTGCTCCTGTCAAAGTAATATTTCCGCTGCCCATCAGAAATCCTGCAAATACTACACCCACTGCCATCCCTTCCGGAATATTATGTAAGGTAACTGCTAGTACCAGCATGGTTGTTTTTTTTAGGTGTGCTTTAATTCCCTCCGGCTCATCACTGTTTAAATGTAAATGCGGAATAATCCTATCCAAAATCAGCAAAAATGCAATTCCAAGGGCAAATCCAACTGCTGCCGGAATAAATGACAACCTTCCCATTTCTTCTGACATTTCCAAAGACGGAATCAATAGCGACCATACCGACGCTGCCACCATGACTCCGGATGCAAATCCCAGCAGGGATTTCTGCACCAGCGGCTTCAACTCCCCAGTCATAAACAGCACACAGGCCGCCCCTAAAAATGTTCCTACAAACGGAATCCAGATATATATTCCAATCATATAACACCTCCTTTCACACTTGCTATTCTAAAGCAGCATTTCATTATCTTCTTATAAAATTCTTCTCTCATATAGAATTTATCTCATAAAGTTTCTACTCCAGCGTAAGATTCAAGTACCCATTCTTTACCTCATCACAGCCGGTTATCATGCCAAAATCTTTTTTCTGATAGCCCTGTTCTTTTTTATCATTTCCGACTCGTTCTTCTCTTTCAACTGCCGCCAGAGATTTTCTGACTCTGACCGGAACTTTTATCCGAAGACGCTTTAATACCGCCAGCAAATCCTGCTCTGATAAAGTTGTTTCCAATACTTCGATTGCATTTTCCTCTTCCCGGAATAATAAAAGCTCCTCTCTGCCATGGTGCTGCACTTTATAAGCATAACCATCTGCATAGTCATTTTCCAGCAACGCATAAGTGATTGCATCCTTATCCCAGCGGATATAACCATTTCCCATAAAATAAGCATCCCGAAGCTGCACATACTCATCCGGTGTCACTGTAAGCAGCCAGTATTCCTGCTTCCCTTTTTCTTCCCCTTTTGCTTCTGCAATTTCATCCGGAAGAATGGTTCGCTCTGCTACGCAAAATGCCATACGGAATCCCAGCTTCTCATAATAGTATATGAGGCTTTCGCTGGCTGGTTCTAAGACAATCGGTGTCAGGAAATGCTGTTTTCCTTTTTCTAACAGCATTTTTGCATAGCCCCTGTCCCGGTATTCCGGCAGGGTTGCTACTGCATAAGCATAATGTACCGGTATCTCGCCTTCCCCGGTCACAAGATACGCCTTAAGAAATGTTGTCATTGCCACAGGCTTCTTATCTTCCATACACACCAGCATATTTTCTTCCGTAAACCGGTGCGTGAAATAGAATTCCATATAGTCCTCTTCATCCCCGAAGCCCCGATGCCAAATCTCTTTTATCTGTGGAATCATCTCTTTTGTTGCAAACCGTATTTCCATCTTAAATCTCCCGTGCAGTATAATTTTTCAGCAAAATATCAGGATAATAGGATAATTTTGCCTTTCGCAGTCCTTCATCCCCGGCATCATCTTCTCGGTTTACATAACTATACTCCTGACAATTATGCATTACAAACTGCTGATTAATCATTGGATAAGCACCCTGTATTTCCGGAAATGCTTTTTCAAAATGCACGACATAAGTATCGGAATTTAATCGTTCTCCTATGGTAAATGCTACGATTTCTCCAGCCTTACGCAATATGCCACCTTCTAAATGCAACTCATCAAAATATTTCATTGCCTGATTCAGGGCACACTGCTCATCACTCATATCCTCATTCCACTTGCAGGCTCTCCGGTCGCACCACTTAAGATTCATATCATAGCATTCCTGCTTATTTTCCGCTGTCATTGGCTCATAACTCCAATCCTCGTCATCTTTAAATCTTGCAATGTGATTTCGTTTGCCATGAAGCTTCTTTCCTGCCAGACTGGTCAGCTTATCCACTGTATAAATATAATCAAAGCTGTCCCTGTTTTCTTCGATCTGAAAAATACCGGAAAAATACGTTTCTAAAAACTCCCGGTCTGCCTCCTCAATACTTTCAATATAGAGCTTGCTGTTATCTTCTTTTGCATGTGTAAGGAGCTGCATAATTGCTGCCTTCTTATCTCCGGCTCCAATTGGGAATGCATAACAGTCTTCCCCTTCTGCATCGAATTTTATCACGCAGCAGCCGCAGACTTCTGCCACTTCCACTTTATATATCACAGACCAGATAAAGTTATTTGCAAAGCTATATTCGCAGCCCTGTCTGTTATCTTCCCTGAGCTTTTCACTCATCCAGTCTCTGTCATCTATGGTTATTGGTCTAAATTCTATCATATCATCTTCCTCATTCTCTTTTCTTCCCCCATATTATACCCCAGATTGTCAACTCCTGCCCTGCATCACATAAGATATGCAGGGCAACACAAAATCGCTACTGCCACACTCCATATAGTTTATGGCAATAGCGAGCTTCTCCGATATCATATTTATTTCATATCTATAACTTCTTCACACCCTTTAATAATGCTTCCGCCTCATCCTCTGGCAGAGCAAAAATGTCCATCAGGCTGTTCTTTATTTCACCTGCCGGTACGTTCTTTGTCCGCATCTTTTCAATATACTGGTTTAGTATTTCCCTCTTTCCAGTTACAATTCCCTCTGCTTTTCCTTCTTCCCTTGCTTCTTCTCTATCTTCAATCCAGTCCGACTGTCTCTGCATATATTCTTTCCTCCATTTCTGGTTATCACGAACCCGTTGAACCTCCCTGTCCAACCGGTGGACGAAATCTGTTTCTATTGTTTTCTCAGACAGGTATTCCAAAAATGCTTTCATCTCTGCACTGACATCATCCTGCCATCCCATTGTACTCAAAAATATTTTTCCCGCTTCGTCTCCCAATGCCAGGTTCAAATCCTGTATACAACGGTTTTCAAAAGAATAAATATGTCTGCCTTCATCAAAAGGATCAAATGTACAGATAAATATCACATAACTTTTATTCAGGCTTTGATACTCAATACCCTTATCCGTCTCATCAATATCTATTATTCCCTGATAATAACGGCTTCTTTTCGGAAGATGCTTTTTCTTTCCTGTCTGCATCTCGATATCATAGATTGTATGATTCTCATCTGCTGCATAAACATCCATACGCACACTTTTTGCATTTGCCGCCACGTCCAGAGTCTTCTGCTCTTCCAGATATACAATGTCTGCAATTGGAAACCCCATAATCAATTCCAGCAATTCCTTACAAAGCATTTTATTCTGCATTACCTTTGCAAACATAAAATCATCCGAAAGCTCCAGTTCCTCATAACTTTTCCATTTTCTTTCCATATACACTACTTCTCCTTTCATTATAGTAAAAGAATGCCTGATTGACAACCCGAACACAGTCTTTTACTATTTCATCCTTTTGCTTCTTGTACCTGTTTCTTGGATTTTTCTGGCGAAATGCCACTGAAACGGGAAATATCCCCATTTAAATTCTGATAGAAAACATACGATATGTTTCTGACACTGCTATCTTAACGGCTGATTCCGGATAAGTCAATATAACATTCCTTTATTTCAGAGAAATTTTATAAATGTATCTTTTCAATTTATTAGTGCAATTACAAGAACCATACTCTGCGATTTTCTTACTACTCAAGTCAAAAAAGAAGACCCTTTATCTTTCAAACAAAAAGGTCTTCTCCTGCACATTATTCTTTTTCTTTAATCATTTTAAACATCTGGACACGGTTTCTGATGCCCAGCTTCCGATAGATATTTAAGATATGCTTCTTTAATGTATTTACGCTTATGGACAATTCTTCACAGATGGTATGATTATCCTTTCCCTGCATCAGAAGCTGCAGTATCGTATGCTCCCGCTTTGTCAGTTCATATTTCTCTGTTACTTCTGTTATCGTTAGTTTCTCTGCCCTTTCATCCTTTTGCTGTCCGTCCTTATATAACCGGAATGCCAGATGGTCTTTCAACATGTCCAGAATAAAAATGTCATCATACTGGAAATTATCTTTTCCGATTGTCCGGTAAAAAGTGACAACGCCTAAAAATTCTTTATTTCTTCCCAATATCATCTGGATTGCATAATGCCAGTTATTTGGCCGGTACACCTTCTGATAATATTCTGTCTGTACCCTTTTTTCATCCGATATCATATCTGTTTCCCGGTACACCAGACTCTTTCCGCTATATACAATTCCGCGATTCGAATTCATTTCATCATACATCGGGGATTCATCATCACAATTATAAGTGACCGGTCTTACCAGATGCCTGCTCTCCTGGCTGTCTGCGAGAAAAAAATCTGCACTGTCAAAATCCAGCACCATCTTCATCTGCTCTAAAAACTGCTCCCGCATAATATCTGCATCTTCCGTCGTATAAATCTTATAAATAATACTATTTAAAATCATCCAGTCATTTGTCTCTAATGTTTTCAATCAATCACCCTCTTTAAGTATTTTTCAGATGTAAAAAGAGGGCATATTCTTTCGAATATACCCTCTTTGGTCTAAAACCATTATATTTTATGGCATTTTAAATTGCAAGTATTATTTTATTTTTATTCATGAAAGATTACATTGCGGTACTTATTCAGTACCCGGAGTAATACACTGCCTAAAATCACACAAGTGATAACTTCTCCGATTCCGACAGTAAGTGCATTAAATGGAATCGACCAGTCAACGCCTTTATATTCTGTAATAAAGCCATAACCATAGCGTAATACAAAAGGTACAATCACCATATTTGCAATAACCGGCGGCCATGTACATGCGAATTTATGCTTTCTTAATGCATAAGTTCCAAACGCTCCAATCAAAGTTGCAATGCTTCCGCACACAACATCCACCGGAATCCCGCCTGTCAGCATATTTGCCAGAAAACATCCCAGCCATAATCCCGGAATTGCTGCAGTCGTAAATACTGGCAGAATACATAATGCTTCTGAAATACGCACCTGAATCGTACCGGATGCCAGTCCTGCAATACTGCTAAGATAAGTCAGTGCCACATAGATTGCTGCAATTAACGCAGCCTGCACAATAAATAATACTTTTTTGTTTCTCATATTCTTTTGTCTCCTCTAGTTTTGTTTTACGAGTGGAAGGTCTCGAACACTCGGTTTCTTCTTCCCCTAAGACCTTGGTTTTACGGGGTACTTGCAACGTTTGAAAGTGTATCACAGAACTTGTCTAATTGCAAGCGATTGTATGCACACAAAGAGAGGCTGCTGTAGCAGCCTCTCTTCGCGCTTAATTATATTTTGTATGAGGAAATGGAAAAAAGAATTATCTTTGTTTTAGCCCTTTACACCACCAAGTGCTACACCTGCTACAATATACTTTGAAAGGATAAGGTAAGCAATAATTAATGGAAGTACCGTTACGGTAAGGCCTACATATACAACACCGTAATCTACACGGAACTGATCAGATGTCAGCATCTGTACAAACAATGGAAGTGTTTTCTTCTCATCAGTTGTTAACATGATGGTTGGGGTAAAGAGGTTATTCCACTGTGCAATAAACTGGAAGATTGCCTGTGTTGCTACTGCCGGTTTCATAATCGGCATGATAATGGTATTGAAAATCCGGAATTCTCTTGCTCCGTCAATTCGTGCAGCTTCAATCATTTCAATGGATAAGGTACTTTCCATATACTGTTTCATGAAGAATACAACTGCCGGTGCTGCGATACAAGGAATAATCAATGGGATATAAGTATCTACCAGATTCAGTTTTAACATAAAACGGTAGAAACCAATGATTGTAATCTGGTTCGGCACCATCATGATTGCCATGATGAACGCCCATGCAAACTTCTTTGCTTTGAAGTTATATACATGAATTCCATAAGCTGTCATACAGGAACAATATACTGCAAGGAAGGTACCTGGTACTGTGATACATAAGGAGTTAATCATTGCTCTTCCTAATGTTAATCTCATACCATTCTGCTTCTGAAGAAGCATGTTCCAGTTCTCCATCAGGTGGGAGGAAGGAATCAAGGATACACCTGCCTGAATATCTCCAGAAGTTCTGGTCGCATTCATAACCATTAAAAGGAATGGCAGTAAACTAAGGAGACAGAAGAGGATACAAATCAAACCTCGGATTGCTCTTTTTGTATGTAATACTTTCGAATAACTTTTCTGTTTTGGCTGGGATGTCTGTCCGCTCATTGCCATATCAAAACTTGCCATTATCGATTCCCTCCTTTCTTATGTTTCTTCTCGCTCCGATCCGTCATCGTTCCGAAGAAGATAAGACTAATAATCAAGGTCAGAATAAACAGGAATACAGATACTGCTGCTGCCTTACCTACATCACTCTGATATAATCTCATGATGTACATTGCCATTGTTGTGGATGAATCATCCGGCTGTCCGATAAGTCCTGACTTACTGACATTGAATAATGCCGGGATATCGTACATCTGTAAACCACCGATTGCGGAAGTAATCAATACGTATAACATAATCGGTTTTAATAATGGAAGTGTTAAATAACGGAATTTCTTCCATCCGGTTGCTCCATCGATATCAGCCGCTTCATAAAGACTTGGGTCAATTCCCAAAACTCCTGATATCAGCAACAGGGTTGTATTTCCATACCACATCCAGAAGAGGATAAATGATATTAATCCCCGCGTTCCGCCGACGCTTGTCATAAAGTTAAATTTCTGTGAAATGATTCCCATATCACGTAAAGTCTGTGTAATTGGTCCATACTGGGAAAACATTGCATTGAATAAAACAGATACAGACGCTGCTGTGATAATACTAGGTAAGTAAATAATAATTTTGTATGCGCCCTGAGCTTTTAATTTTACAATGTTATCAGTCAGCCATACTGCCAGTAACAATGAAACTAAAATCTGTGGAATAAAGTTACATACCCACATTGTCAGTGTATTTTTCAAATAAATCAATGCATATCCTTTTTCACCGGCTGTCAGTCCGAGAATATTTTTGAAATTGTCTAATCCGCAAAATTCAATAAATTCTCTACCGTTTCTCTTATAGTAGCTTAATGTACTATAGTAAAATGTATTAAATAACGGCCATAACTGAAACAGACAATATGCAATGAAGAATGGGGCGATAAAGAAGTATCCATATCTGCCATATTCAATATGTTTACGTTTTTTCTTTTTGTCCATCTTTGCCAACTCCTCTCAATCCATCTTCCATTTCCCTATATTTTAAAATAACTCTCCAATAGTTTTGTTTATAAATGCTGCCCTTCCCATGCCGGAAAGGGCAGCATAGTTATTGTTCTTTTACTGATTATTCAGCTTTTAAGTATGAATAGGAGTCATGTACTGCGGATTTGAAATCTGCGATTGCAGTATCTTTATCCTTGTTTCCTGCTGCATACTCTTTCACCTGAGTAGACCAAGCAGAGTTGATGTTCTGATCTTCTGCTGTTGCATTCTTAGCACTGATGGAATCAGCCATTGGTAAGTAGAATGCCATGATATCCTGACCAGCTGCTTCATATAAGTAGTCACATGTTGCGCCTGCTTCAGAAATCTTCTTAACAGCTTCTTTGTTGTTTACGAAATCACTGTTCTTTGCATTGATAGATACCATGAAGTCTGTGTCACAGGTAAATGCTTTGATAATTGTTCCAGCCATTTCTTTGTCTGCACAGTTAGCTGTTGCTGCAAGTCCTGTACCACCCCAGTAGAACTGTTCCGGAGCATTTACAAGGATTGTGTTACCTTTCCAGGTATCTTTTAAGCTCCAGTATGTGAACCATGGGCATCCACAGTAAGCAACTGCTGCATTAGATGTCTCGCCGTCACCTTCCATGTTTGCATACCAGTCTGTTGACCACTGGTCTGTTTCATAGGTTAATCCTTCGTCTACCATTGTCTTAGCAAGTTCCATATACTGTGTCATGTTATCATCAACAGAAATAACATCGTCATCGCCATACCAGCCGGTTGCTCTTGAGTTAGAAAGTACACGGAAGCACTCATCATAACCGGAGAACAGTTTACATTTTCCATTAGATGCATCATTTACTTTTCTTGCTGCATCAAGAACACCATCCCATGTAGAGAACATTGTGCTTAATTCATTTACATCAGTTGTTCCAAGATATTTCTCACAAAGGTCTGCTCTTAACTGGAAACATCCAGGAGTAGCCTGCCAGAATAATGCTTTTACATTGTTTGCATCAGAAGAATCTTCGCCGGATACAGTTCCAAGATCCAGATTGTACTGATACTGATTTGCATAATCATCTGCTGTAATTCCACAGTCACCAACTGAGGTCAGCCAGTCACTGTTTACATATTTCAAAACGTAGTCAACCTCAAGTCCCATCAGGTCTGGATACAATTCATTATCAGGATCATCTAAGATTTCATCAATCTTTGTCTGATAATAATCAGATCCACCTGCATTTACGAATACGATACGTTTTGCAAGGTCTGGGTACTGCTCTGCAAACGGTCCATCCAAAATGTTCTTGATGTCATCGTTCCAGCCCCATACTACGAATGCATCATCTGCACTTGGATCACCGGTGATGGTGTTCTCTACTTCTGTAGAATCAGAACCACTGTCTGTGTCCGTATCTGCATCTGCTGTTCCTTCTGTGTTGGATGCATCATTGTTCGCATCCTTTGTGTCATCCCCTGATCCACATCCAGCTACCATAGCTGCTACCATGGATACGCATAATAAAGTACTGATAAGTTTCTTTTTCATTGAGTTCTCCTCCTTCTCATTTTTCATCCTCCTCGGATGTTGTTTCAGGCAGCTCTCCTACCGACTGGCCGGTAATCAATGTGCCCTCTATAACGACTCTCTCTATGAGAGTAGTTCTCGGTTTCTCGATGGCATCAATCAGACGCCGTGCTGCTTCTCTTCCTATTTCTTCTGTATCCTGACGAATCGTTGTGATTCTCGGATGAGATAACTGGGAAATTCTTGTTCCGTCATATCCTGCAATGGAAACATCTTCCGGGATATGCATCCCACGTTCCATAATCACGTTTTTCCCTCCGATTAAAGAGGTGTCATCCGGATAAAGAATACAGGTTGGCGGGTCATCCATATCAAGTAAAATTTCTGTCTGCTCCGCCGCTCCCTTTGTTTCCAGATAAGCAGCTTCCCGAATGTAATCTTCATTTACCTTAATATGAAGTTCTTCCATCGTCCGGTAAAAGCTTGTAAGTCTTTCTCTTGTTACATTCGAGTTTTTCTGTCCATGTATGTAAGCAATTTTTCGGTGACCCTTCTTATATATATACTTCAGCAGCTCTTCCATTCCTTTTACATTATTGGAACAAACTGCTGTGCAATTGTAATGTGTATAATCAATGGTCACTACCGGGAATGCACTGTTCATTAATTCAAGCACTCCCTGGCTGGCAAAATCAGCACACACGATAACGATTCCTTCAAAGTTCCGGTATCTGCAATGTTCAAAAAATGAGGTTTTCTTTACTCCGTAACTGTTGTTGATAAATGTCACGTCATATCCCATCTTCTCAACCTGCACCTTAATTCCATTTAACACACCTGAAAAATATTCATGTGTCAGGCCACTTCCTGCTTCTTCCTGAAACAGGACTCCTACGTTGTAGGAACGGTTGGTCTTTAATGCTCTGGCAGCTGCATTTGGAAAATACCCCATCCGCTCTGCTGTCTCTCTTACTCTTGCTTTTGTTTCTTCTCCAATATCATGTTGTCCATTCAGTGCTTTGCTAACTGTTGCAGTTGATACACCACATTCTTTCGCAATGTCTTTTAAAGATACCATCTTTTGCACCTCACTGTTTTGAGTTGCTTTTCTTAATCGTTTTCGTAGCTTTATCATAACATATTCAGTGTGAAATGCAACTATTTTTTGTATATTTGTAACAGTTATCCAGTTTTAAGTCGTCAGTTTTGTGCATTTTTTACTAATCTTGTTTTCTTTCTTCTATATTAAGTCGATTTTTTTCTTTCTCTTTACTTAATCGTTATCACTCGGTGTTTTCGATTCATATGACAAAAAGCTGTCATTTTCGCTCTTTTCTCCTAAAATGCATACTTTCTTCAATATTTCTGTTGCTTTTTCCTGATTCTTATATTATACTCAACCTAAAGAAATACCTCTCTTAATCGTTTTCGGACTTATTGTATTTAAGGAGGTTATTTAATTATGAAATTTGGACATTTCGATGATGCAGCGAAAGAATATGTCATCACTTCCCCAAAGACTCCACTTCCATGGATCAACTATTTAGGATGTGAAGATTTCTTTTCACTGGTTTCTAACACCTGCGGAGGATACAGTTTCTATAAAGATGCCAAGCTCCTTCGTCTTACAAGATATCGTTACAACAATATTCCTTATGACAGCAATGGACATTATTACTATATCAAAGATGGTGACACCATCTGGAATCCGGGATGGATGCCAGCCAAGACTGAATTAGATTCCTATCAGTGCCGGCATGGATTAGGCTACTCTGTTTTTGAGGGAAGCAAAAATCAGTTATCCGCAGAGCTGACCATGTTTGTTCCTATGGGAAATACCTGTGAGATTAACAAACTGACACTGACCAACCACGGCAGCGAACACAAAGAAATTTCCGTATTCTCTTATGTAGAATTCTGTCTGTGGAATGCCATGGATGATATGACAAACTTCCAGCGTAACTTCAGTACTGGTGAAGTGGAAATTCACGGCTCTGCCCTTTATCATAAGACAGAATACCGCGAACGCCGTAATCATTATGCGGTATATGCTGTAAATACCCAGCTTGCCGGATTCGATACCGACCGTGAATCTTTCCTTGGTGCTTATGGCGAAAATTCCGCGCCGGAAGTTGTCATAAACGGAACCTCTAAGAACTCTGTAGCAAGCGGCTGGTCTCCGATTGGTTCCCACCATATCAAGGTTTCTCTTGCACCGGGCGAATCAAAATCCTTTGTTTTTGTACTGGGTTATGTAGAGAATCCGGTTGCCGAGAAATGGGATGGTCCTGCTGAAAACGGATGCATCAACAGAAAACCGGCAGAAGAATTATTAAAACGTTTTGATACCACAGAAAAAGCTGACGCTGCTTTAGCAGAATTAAAAGAATACTGGAATAACCTTTTAAACCACTTTACCGTATCTTCTTCCGAAGAGAAGTTAGACCGTATGGTAAACATCTGGCATCAATATCAGTGTATGGTTACCTTTAATATGTCACGTTCCGCTTCCTATTTCGAATCCGGAATTGGACGAGGCATGGGCTTCCGTGATTCCTGTCAGGATCTTTTAGGATTTGTTCATCTGATTCCGGACCGTGCAAGACAGCGTATTTTAGATATCGCATCTACCCAGTTTGAGGATGGAAGTGCTTACCATCAGTATCAGCCACTTACCAAAAAAGGAAATGCTGATATCGGAAGCGGATTCAATGATGACCCGTTATGGCTCATTGCCGGTACTGCTGCTTATATCAAGGAGACCGGAGATTACTCCATTTTAGATGAAATCACTCCTTATGATAATGACGAAAGCAAAGCAACCGATTTTATGGAACATTTAAGACGTTCCTTCAACTATACCAGAACACACTTAGGACCACATGGACTTCCTCTGATTGGACGTGCTGACTGGAATGACTGTCTGAACTTAAACTGCTTCTCAGAAGAGCCGGGTGAATCTTTCCAGACCTTCGGACCATCTGAGGGACCAAATGCAGAGTCTGTATTTATCGCAGGCATGTTTGTAAAATATGGTAAAGATTATGTAGAAATCTGCAAACACAGAGGTCTGGAAGAAGAAGCCAAAGAAGCGGAAGAAGCAATTGCTTCCATGGAAAAAACCGTTCTCGATGCCGGCTGGGATGGCGAATGGTTCTTAAGAGCTTACGACCACTACAAACAGAAAATCGGTTCCAAAGAATGTGACGATGGTAAAATCTTTATCGAGCCGCAGGGATTCTGTGTTATGGCAGAAATCGGACTGAAAGAAGGCAATTGTCTTCAGGCAATGCAGTCTGTTGAAAAATACTTAGATACCAAATACGGTATTGTACTGCTGCAGCCACCTTATCACAAATACCATGTAGAGCTCGGTGAAATTTCTTCCTATCCACCTGGATACAAAGAAAATGCAGGTATCTTCTGTCACAACAATCCATGGATTTCCATTGCAGAAACAGTCGTTGGACGTGGCGACCGTGCATGGCAGGTATACACCAGAACCTGTCCTGCTTATATCGAAGATATCAGCGAAATCCACCGCACTGAGCCATATGTGTACTCTCAGATGATTGCCGGAAAAGATGCGCCAAACTTCGGTGAAGCAAAGAACAGCTGGCTTACCGGTACTGCTGCATGGACTTTCCTTGATGTATCCCAGTATATCTTAGGTATCCGTCCGGATTATGATGGTCTTGTAATTGACCCATGTATTCCATCTACTTTATCCGGTTTTACCGCAAAACGTGATTTCCGTGGTGTAACTTATCACATTCAGGTAAAGAATCCAAATGGCGTACAGAAAGGTGTCAAGGTTCTTACTGTGGATGGTGTTATTGCTGATGGCAATATGATTCCATTTGATCCGTCTAAGAAAGAAGTTACTGTTGAAGTAATTATGGGTTAAGCAAAATACCTCCCTTTATTTATCTTATATAAAATCAATCCATGATTCAAAAGAAGGGCGTATGAAAAAACGAAAGTTTTTTCATACGCCCTTCTTCTATATACTTCTTTTATAACCTGCTGCTCTTACAATTCACAGGTATTAACGGTTCTTGGGAACGGAATGACATCACGGATGTTTGCCATACCGGTAAGATACATGACGCATCTTTCAAATCCAAGTCCGAAGCCTGCATGTCTTGCAGAACCATATTTACGTAAATCAAGATAGAAGCTGTAATCTTCCTCTTTTAATCCAAGTTCATGGATTCTTTCTAATAATTTATCGTAGTCATCCTCTCTCTGGCTTCCTCCGATAATTTCTCCGATTCCTGGCACCAGACAGTCAACTGCTGCAACTGTCTTGCCATCCTCATTGAGTTTCATATAGAAGGCTTTGATTTCCTTTGGATAATCTGTTACAAATACCGGTCTCTTGAAAACCTGCTCGGTTAAGAAACGCTCATGCTCGGTCTGAAGGTCACAGCCCCAGGATACCTTATAATCAAATTTATCATTATTCTTCTCCAGAAGTTCAATGGCTTCTGTATAAGTCACTCTTGCGAAATCGGAATGTAATACATTATTCAGCCGTTCAATCAGTCCCTTGTCTACGAAGGAATTAAAGAACTGCATTTCTTCCGGTGCATGTTCCATAACATAGGAAATAATATATTTCAGCATACTCTCTGCCAGTACCATGTCATCTTCCAGATCTGCAAATGCAATTTCCGGCTCAATCATCCAGAACTCTGCAGCATGTCTTGTAGTATTGGAATTCTCTGCCCTGAAGGTTGGTCCAAAGGTATAAATATTTTTGAACGCCAGTGCAAAGGTCTCTCCGTTTAACTGTCCACTTACGGTAAGATTGGTTGGTTTTCCAAAGAAATCCTGTGTATAATCAATGCTTCCGTCTTCCTTGTGTGGAATGTTATTTAAGTCCATGGTAGTAACCTGGAACATTTCTCCCGCACCCTCACAGTCACTTCCGGTAATCAGCGGAGTGTGTACATAGACAAAGTCCCTCTCCTGGAAGAACTTATGAATTGCATATGCAATCAGGGAACGTACACGGAATACTGCCTCAAAGGTATTGGTACGTGGTCTTAAATGTGAAATAGTTCTTAAATATTCGAAGCTGTGACGTTTCTTCTGTAACGGATAATCCGGTGCAGATGCGCCTTCAATTACGATTTCCTCTGCCTGAATTTCAAATGGCTGTTTTGCTTCCGGTGTAGCTTCCAGCACTCCGGTAACAACAATAGCTGCACCAACATTAATTTTGGTAAGCTCCTGAAAATTCTCCAGTCCGTCTGCATATACTACCTGCAGTGGTTCAAAGAAAGTTCCGTCATTTACTACGATAAATCCGAAGTTTTTAGAATTACGGTTACTTCTTACCCAGCCTCCGACGGTAATCTTCTTACCTACATAATCTTCCTGATGGTGAAATAAATCTCTGATGTCAACAAGTTCCATTTTTCTATCCCCCTTAGATAAAAAATTTTCTAATCCTTTTTAGTTTTCTGTATTTAATTCAGTATCTGTAACATTTTCTGTTCCTGCCTCATCTTCAACAGTTGCACTGTCAACTACTTTCTGAAGTGCCAGATTGCATACATATACTTTCTTTAAATATTCTTTTCCGCTGTCTGCGCTCAATCCATATGATTTGTATAATGTGGATTCATCGCTGTAGCTGTAATTGCTCATAAGATTTCCAACGTAGCTGTCAAAGCCATCCTGGTCAAACTCAATGCCTTCCTTTTCTGCAATTGCCTCTAAAATCATCTGTGTCTTAAGATCTGATGTCACTTCGTCAGTTACATTGCTTACAAATTCATCATAATCCTGATTTGCTGTATTTTCCACATAATCCTTAAGGCTGCTTCCATCGCTGCAGTAATAGGATTCATACTGTGCCATTACCTCTTCCATACGGGCATCCAGAAGTCCATCCGGAAGTTCCTTTACGGTACATACCTCTCCTAACTTGTCCATTACTGCAGAACGGATTGCAGATTTCTTGGAGGATTCCTTAGAAGATTCCAGATAATTGCGTGCATCTGCCTTCATCTCATCTACCGTATCATAGCCAAGGCTGGCCTTAGCATTGACATATGCCACATATTCATCTGTCATATTGTCATAAGTAATATCCTGCTTCTCAACAATTTTATTGATGGTTACATTAAACACAACCGCCTGTCCTGCCAGGTCTGTATTTTTATAGCTTTCCGGGAATGTAAGATTCAAGGTTACTTTATCCCCTACTTTTGCACCGATCAGTCCTTCTTCGAAGCCGTCAATAAACGTATTGCTTCCAATCTCTAAGACCGTATCTGTTGCAGTTCCACCGCTGAATGCCACGCCATCTTTTAATCCTTCATAATCGATATTTACAGCATCTCCATCCTCTACCACTGTTTTATCCGTATCTGCATAGTATGGATAGTTGGTAATTACGCTATTCTCAATAAAAGTCTTCACATCATCATCACTTACGGAATAATCGTCTGTCAAAGCTACTGACAATCCCATATAATCGCCCAGTTCCACATAATCAAGCGGGTCAAAATCAATTGCCGCACTGGATACCACTTCTGTGCTCTCTGTATTCTCTACCGATTCACTTTTCTTGTCTTTTCCACAGCCAGTTACTGAAAATGCCAGTGTCAGGCATAACAATACTGCTACTATTTTCTTCTTCATGTTTATTTCCCTTCTGTCTTTCATTCAAAGGCTGGATTTTTCCAGTCAGTCATACTTTCTAAAGATACCACATTTTCACCGAAAATAAAAGCATTTCATAGAATTTTTCGCATTTGCAGGTTGTCAATCCTGCCAATCAATGATACAATCATATTTGGATTTTACTTAAGGAGGTTTTCATCGTGCCAAAATTTGCGATTGTATTATTAACAATACTGATTATTATGATTATTGCCCTGATTGTTCTTTATTTTGTGGGCAAACGAGCTCAGAAAAAGAAAGAAGAACAGGATGCCCAGATTGCAGCAGCAGCACAGACCATTTCCATGCTGATTATCGATAAGAAGAAGATGCGGCTTAAAGATTCCGGTCTTCCGGCAAATGTCATTGCCCAGACCCCGAAAATGCTCCGCCGTTCCAAACTTCCAATCGTCAAAGCAAAGGTTGGTCCAAAGGTTATGACTTTAATCTGTGACGGACAGATTTTTGATTCTGTTCCGGTTAAGAAGGAAGTAAAAGCTACTGTCAGCGGGCTTTACATTACTGCAGTAAAAGGAATGCGTGGTCCTATTGAAGCGCCTGCCAAAAAGAAAAAAGGCTTTATGGCAAAGTTAAAAGAAAAAGCTGGTAAATAAAATAACTTGAGCTGGGTTTTCACCCAGCTCTATTTTTATACATCCAGCTACGCAAGACTGAATCCGCCTTTTTCTTTTGATGCAATCTTCATCTTAATGGTACAGTCCGCCAGATGCTCATAGTTTACCTCCAATGCATAATCTATCTGCACATCAATACAATGTTCTGTCTCTTCCACTTTAATATCCTTTGCATCAATTCCAACCAGAAGATTTCCAAATGGCGTTCCATAATAAGACATATTTTTCCGGTTCTTTTCAAAGACCATGTGTACATTGGAAACTCCTTTTTTTGTAATATCAATACAGTTTTCCTGCATCTTGATTATATTCTTTGTGCTTCCTTCAAAACCTTCATTTACTTCTTCATACAGCACATAATGTTTTCCGTTTTTCTGGTAATAATCCCCTACTGTAATCACTTCAACCGGCTCTGCTTCTCCTTCTGCCGGCATCTGTAATCCGCTGATTGATACAATTACATCTTTTGTCATCTAATCCGCTCCTTCTATAGAAATCCAGGTCAGTATAGCACTATTTATCCCAGAAATCCAGCCATTTCCATGAAATCTTATAATTCTTCTCTTCCATCAGAGACTGATATTCCGTCTCACTCAAGGTATCCTTCAATACCTTTTCTGATTTACCATCCACAACCTCATAGACACTTCCTTCAAAGCACATATTCGGATACATGACACACCACCAGTTATGTCCCATGCCTGCTCCGATAATCACTTCCAGTGCCTGATAAGTTCCCGCCGGGAACGTATAACTGCCATAGGTCTTTACCGGGAACTCCACGGAAGATAATTTCACCTCTACCGGATAATCATAGCCCTCCTGCCGGATGACTTCTTTTGCAATATGTATAATTTCCGGGAAGTGTTCTCTTGCAATCCGGCTGCTTTCTTCGGCTGTCTTAGCATCCTGCAAAAGTTCTCCCATTTCTTTTCCAACAGCATCCCGCACCTTAAGCTTCAGTGCCTGATCTGCTTCCCCATCACTGTTTGCCCTGACATGGAAACGCAGAATCTTTTCTGCAATGTCCTCCTGCATTCTTCGCCCCTCATAAGCCTTTTTCGCACTGCCTGCCGTAAATACCAACAGTAATAACAGCATGCCATAGAACAACGCCCTTTTTAAATACAATTTTTTTCGGTTATATTCTTTCATGGTAAAACTCCTTTTCATGTTTCTGATTTCTTATTTCTTCTTTTCCTTGCTACACTTTCTTTCGCCATACTATTCTGACTTTCTATCTGGAATATAACCGAAAAATTTTCTTTATACATTTTGATAACTTTTTGGGGGAGAAAATTTTATGTAGAAATGGGGTGGGGTTGTAAATTTTTCTTGGTGGGATGCGGCTGAGCTTGTAACTTTTCTTTTTGGGGACACGGTTGAGTTTGCGACTTTTCTCTCAAAAGTCGCTGGTGAAGTTGATTTGGGTATAATTTAAGAAAAATGACTCTTTTTTGCCAATCTCCTCTGCTGTTATCTCCGAAGTTCTCTCGGTTTGGGTAAGATTCTAGAAAAATGAAGTCTTTTTACCCAATCAGAAGCAAATAACAAAGACTATGCTTCCTTCTGCAACTCATTTTGGGCAAAAAGTAATGTAATCTTTCTGTTTTTGCCCAATCTAAGTCAAATTAATAAATTAACTTAAGAAATAATAGGCTGCCGTCAGCATCACCAGAACCAGACATCTTACAAAGATGTTGCCAATGTTACCAGTGTAACCGGGTGTCCAGCATCCTACGGAGATGTCACCAGCGTGACATCCCAATGATATTCCACTGTCAGGTTTTTCCGGTAACTGCTCCAATCCTTCTGATATTGCAAATAAATATCTCTTGCATATGCCCCTAATTTATAATAACTGTTTGTTCCATCTGCATTCTGATTCTGTTGCAATTTTTCTGTCATGGCATCCATCTTTTCTTCCAAAGTCTGCTCTATTTCTGCTTCCACTTCCAGCAGTGCATTTTCATCCTGACTGTCTGTATGAAGGTCTTCCAATTTTTCATCCCTGTGCTTTGTTTTCTGCAGCAGTTCCCTGTTGCCCTGATACTTTCCATCCGCCTTTATTGTAACGGTTTCCGTCACCTGGCCATTCTGCTCCGTAAAAGCATAGCTGCAGCATAAATTACTAAGTGTTACACTTTCTGCATCTTCAAGTGAAATGCTGTAGCTTTTCATCTTCTGCTCTGAGAGCAAAGCCAGTTCTCCCGTTTCCCGGTCCACTTTGCCTGCTGCCGTCCTGCCCTGCATCAGATAATATTTTTCCAGTATCATTTTATCTTCTGCACAGTTAATATAGGGAATCCACAGATTTTCGTTCTCATTTTCCCATATCCGGAACAGGCTGCCCAGGGTAACTGCCTCACTGTCCTTAAAACGTTCATCCGAGGCAATTCTTTCATTCAGATAAGTTCCTACCGGCTCTTTTAAAACTGTATCCATCTCCATCACCTGATCCGGTTCATCCTCCGTAACAAAAAGCAGCGTATTCCTCGAAAAAAGATTTTCCTCTTCCAGATACCCAAGAAATGCCCCCAGCTGCTTTTCATTCTCTAACAGCGACCTGTTTAGAATCAATGCCTTTAAATGGTTATAATCCATCTCTCCAGGATTTTCCCCATCTGCATGTAAAAACAGCTCCATGCAGTCTTTTCCTTCCGCCAGAAGTACCGATGTATTCTCTTTTTCGCTTTTCTCATCTGCCACATCCTTAAGCTGCTCAAAACCAAATGCCATCTGATAGTTCTCCTTTGTCAAAGTCAACGCTGCTGCCAATGGAAAATTCCGTTCTTCCAACTCTGTATTCCCACAGCCGCCAAGGCATAAGACTGCCAAAAATATCATGGAAACAATTGTCACGATTCTATTTTTCATACTGCTGCTCCTTTCCACCATTTTTTCCGCTATCCTTTTTCACTATCCCTTTTCACTATCCCTTTTCCCGGCATTTCCTTATCTCTCCAATGCACAGCGGAAAAATTACCGTCAACGGAAGAAATGCAATTGCCTGAATCCATATAAATATTATTTTCCACTCCGGTAACCGGTAAAAAAGCAATGTGACTGCAAATGTAAGAACCATTACAATTAGTATTATCAATTTTTCTATACTTTTCGCATCGGCTTTTCCCTGAATCGCTTCATTTTTCCCATCCGCTTTTTGGTGCCCTTCCTTTTGCCATACAGCTTTCAGCAAATCTGAGGCATAAAACATTCCGGTATTGATAAATGCGTAAATTGTAAAGAACCAGATTGCTACCATAAAGGCATCCTGCCGTTCGAAGAAACCGCCTGGCAGTTTTATCATGCTCATTAATGTAATTGCCGGATATTTCATTTTCGGCAGCATGCCACTGCCAAAGATGCCAAGCGTAATCAGATAGATTGCAGCATTAAAAATCACTGTAACACAAAGGCTTTTCCGGCATGTCCGTCCTACACGGACATTTTCTGCAAGATAGGGCTGTAAAAACAAAACAAATGCCATTGTGCCATACAGGAGCACGACTGCCGCTGTCCCTTTCACAAAGTTTCCCCAGGAATGTACCATTACCGGAGTCCAGTAAATCGTATTGACATCCTTTGTTGCCAGAAGCAACATTAAAATAAGTGGAAGAAATACAAACCAGAACAGGATTTCATACACCCGGGCACGCCCTTCGATGCCCTGCCAGATTCCATAGCCACATAAAAGCATTAGTAAAACTGCTGCCAGCACAAATGAACTGTCCTTTAACAATTCACTCACCATCAGGTCACTTAAAAGAAATAAGCCATAGCCCGCCAGCAGAATTCCCTCGACTGTATAGACTACCAATACAAAAATGCGAATAAAACCATTTCCTTGCTTCTTTAAAATCTCCGGATAACTTTTCCCGATATTACTGATATTGCTGGTATTACTGCCATTTCTGGTATTACTGTTTTTCCGCTTTTCCTGTAGCAGCTCTGGAAGAAAGGTAAATAGATACACCGGCACTGCTCCCAGCAATATAGCAAATACGCCGTCTGTCCCAAGCATTTTTCCTAACAGTCCGGGAAGCAGCAACGTACTGATTCCGCACATATCAAAAATCAGGAGCCTCGCCATCTGCCTCTCTGATATTTTCTGATTTTCTGAAAACATAATTACTTTTTCCTCCTAAGCCGCAGACGATTGTGGCATCTCGCAAAAACCGGTCTGTGCCGCAGTTGATATAATGGCAGACGCAGCAGACTGTCCCGCTCATCCTGATAATCCGTTACATCTGCCCCTACAAAGGGCATCAGATATGGAATGCCAAAACTCTTAAGATGTGACAGATGAATGAGTACCGCAAGCAAAGCCATCAAAAAGCCGAAAAAGCCCAGCCACGCACACATGGCAATAAAGAAAAATTTCAAGATGCGAAATGCTGTTGCAAATTCTTCATTGGGTACCGCAAAGGAACAAAGTGCTGTAAATGCCACCACAATTACCACGATAGGACTGACCAGATTTGCTTCCACCGCCGCCTGTCCGATAATCAGCCCACCGACAATTCCTATGGTATTCCCCATAGCTCCCGGAAGGCGCACGCCTGCTTCCCGCAACAGTTCAAAGGATAACTCCATCAAAAGTACCTCTACCACCCCGGGAAACGGCACTCCTTGTCTTGCTGCTGCAAAGGATAACAGCAATTTCGTCGGCAGTATCTGTGTATGAAAATTACAGACTGCAAGATACAGTCCCGGTAATGTCATGGCAAAAAAAGAAGCCAGAAAACGTAACATTCTTCCCAATGATGCAATTTCCCAGCGGTTGTAATAGTCATCACTGGTCTGTATGAAGGAGTTATAATCCGTCGGCAGTATCAGTGCAATTGGTGAATTATCCGCAATCAGTACTA
This sequence comes from Roseburia sp. AF42-8, assembly GCF_003435965.1. Lineage (NCBI taxonomy): Bacteria > Bacillati > Bacillota > Clostridia > Lachnospirales > Lachnospiraceae > Roseburia > Roseburia sp. AF42-8. Next base: position 47,649 of record NZ_QTVB01000007.1, on the reverse strand, counting down.
CCCTTCCCTCTAAAATTGCCATGGCTGCCCGGTCCGGCCGCTGTGTGGTCTGAAACTGCGGAAATGGAGAATACCATTTTTCTTCTGTAAGCTGTTCAATGATTCCACTGTCTAAGACTCCGTCAATTTCAAATCCGTCAAGCCGCTTTTCTACCTCCTCTAAAACTCCGGGATAAATCAAATCCTCCATATACATCAAATCCACATTGGTCTTACTGCGCAGCCCTACCTTTTTCTCTTTTACCTTTACTTTCGGAGAACGAATCCTTTTACGTACCAATGCCGTATTCGCTTTTACGGACTCGGTAAATCCTTCATTAGAGCCCCGGATTACCTTTTCTGAATTTACTTCAGAAATTCCCATAGACGGGTATCCCTTATCCGGAATCTTTAATGCTTTATCATAGCCATCTATAAATAGAATGGTATCTCCGGTCAGAAGACCTGCCGCTGCATCCGAAAAAGTATCAAAGGGCGTAACATCCGATAATCCAAGGGCATTCTGCGACAGCCGCTCATAGACTTCTTTTTCATTATAATGACACAATTCGTTTAAAAGCCTGCCAACGAGAGATTTTTCAAAAATTGCTCCACCACCGGTTATCTCTATGTATGCTGCCATACATGCAATCTGCTGCTTCTGTCCTATCTTCATGGTTCGCATTTTAATATCCGCACACCCGGAAAATATCTTCTGAAAACGTGCAGTATTTTCCTGCAAACTGGTTGTAATTTCATCATTGTATTCTGCATTACGTTCTGTTGTATGTTCTGCGGTATGTCCTGCGATATGCTTTGCAGTGTGCCCTGCGATTTTTTCTTCTTTCTGCTGCATAAATCAACTCCTTGGCATAATTTTTATAGTATCGGATGTCCGCCAACTCTGCATATAAGCATGCGATTTTCCAGTCACCTGTGCATATGCAAAAAGGACAGACCCTGTATGGTCTGTCCTTAGTGTTTCCGTATTTTGTTTTTTTATTCCTGTTTCTTTATGCTATTGGTCTTGTTCCTGCTGACGAATCATATCTTTGACTGCTTCTGCCTGATTCTTCACATGCTCCCGCATGGTTTCTGAAGCACGGGACTTGTCCTTCCTGCGAAGACTCTCTGCGATATCCTTATGTTCCTTTAATAATCTCGGATAAATCGTCTCGTCCTTTAAATATTCTACACGGTAACGATACATCTGCTCCCGCAGATTGTTCAGCATGGATACCAGTTTTGCATTTCCGGTAGCATTATAAATAGCATCATGAAATGCTACATCTGCCTGTGCAATTTCTTTTACATCATCACTTTTTAAAGAATTTTCAAAATTCTGTCTTGCCTGTTCTAATGCACCAAACTGTTCATCTGTAATCTGTTCTGTTGCAAGCTGCACTGCCAGTTCATCTAATGCTGCCCGGATCTGTAACACATCTTCCATGTCCTTTTCTGTCATGCGGGCAACCTCGGCTCCTCTTCTCGGTATGGTTACAGCAAGCCCCTCCTGCTCTAACATCCGGATGGCCTCACGAATCGGAGTCCGGCTGACTCCAAGCTTAGATGCCAGCTGCAGCTCCATCAGTCTTTCACCCGGTTTTAATTCTCCTTTTAATATTGCCTCACGAAGTGTATTAAATACAACATCTCGCAAAGGAAGATATGCATTCATATTTAATTCCAGATTATCTGTCATATATTAACCCTCCAACCCTTTTTATAAAGAGCATGTTGTTATCTTCTATTATTATAAATCTCTGTTACAAAGACCTGCCTTGCGAGCCCGCTCTGGCGTACAATCGCTGCTGCCATTTTTGCCGTTTCCAGTTCATCAAAAAGTCCAAATACTGTCGGACCACTTCCACTCATCATGGCATTCAATGCACCATTTTCCCGCATCAGTTCTTTTATCTTCTCTATCTCCGGATACTTCTTTGCAGTAACCGTTTCTAAAAGATTTCCCATACTACCTGCAATTGCCGGCAAATCCTTTGTGCGGATATTCTGTATTAAGGCATCAATGTCAGGATGCTGTGTATGCTCATCCAACTTCAGATTCTCATAGACATATTTAGTAGATACACTGACCTGCGGTTTGGCAATCACTACCGGACACTTCACCATCGGTGGCAGTGAAGTTAATTTTTCTCCAATGCCTTCTGCCAAAGCTGTACCACGCATGATGCAATACGGTACGTCAGCCCCAATCTGAACGCCCAGTTCCATCAGTTCTTTCCGCTTTATTCCAAGATTGAATAATTCATTGATTCCATAAAGCACGCCTGCGGCATCCGTGCTTCCACCTGCCATCCCGGCAGCAACAGGAATCCGCTTATTCAGCCGGATATCAATGCCTTCTTCAATCTGATATTTTTCTTTCATAAGTCTCGCTGCCCGGTAAGCCAGATTACTTTCATCTACCGGAAGAAATCCAAGATTTGTCTCTAAATGTATGCCAGACTCTATTTTCTTAAGATGAAGCTGGTCATATAAATGAATGGTCTGCATAACCATCTTTACTTCATGATACCCATCTTCTCTCCGACGTAATACGTCCAATCCAAGATTAATTTTTGCCAGCGCTTTTACTGCAAGTTCGTCCATTGTTTTTCTCCTGTATTTTGTATACATGATACAAATTTATGTTATCATTTTTTCTAAAAAAGGTCAATTCTTCCTCTTATATTTTGTCCCATTCTTACCGATAAAATATATGAATAAGACTAAGAATGGATACTTAGTAAGCATTTGACCAAGGAGGGTTAAGATTATGGCAATTAATTCTATTAACAATTATGTATCTGCTGCATCCACTGTTGCCACAGATTCCAAAGTTTCTTCTAAGAAGACCGAATCTTCGAAGAATAACACCTCTACTGGTGTTATCTATGAAAAAGGCTCCAGTGACAAGAGCAGTTCTTCCCAAAAGACACAGAACTCTGCTCTCATTGCAAAAATGAAAGCTGATTCTGACAGCCGTATTTCACAGCTTCGCGGAATTGTAGAACAGATGATGAGCAAACAGGGCGCAGCCATTGGCAAAGCCGATGATATGTGGTCTTTCCTTGCAGGCGGTAACTTCACTGTTTCTGCTGATGTAAAGGCACAGGCACAGGCTGATATTGCAGAAGACGGATACTGGGGTGTAAACCAGACCTCTGACCGTATTTTAGATTTTGCAAAAGCATTATCCGGTAATGATAAGTCCAAGGCCCAGGAATTAGCAGATGCTTTTAAAAAGGGCTTCGATCAGGCTACCAAAGCCTGGGGTGGAAAGCTTCCTGATATTTCCCAGCAGACCTATGATAAAGTATTAGAAAAATTCGATAGCTGGATGAATGGTGAAGACGATTAAATCATTTTTAAGCCACTTGCAACTACGAGAAACACGCTTTGCGAGTTTCTCGAGTTATCGCGGTGCTCGCCAAATCTGCACGCAAGCATGCGATTTTTCTCGCTACTCGCGTAAAAAAGAAGCTGCCGGTTTTGGCAGCTTCTTTTATTTTTCTTTATCCGCTCTATTTTTTTCTTCCCGCAATAGCTCTGCTTCCTGTGCTGCCTTAGCCTCTAGAATTGCTTCGTTCAAGGATAACATCTTTGCATCCAGCATAGAAACAATTTCTGCACACTCCCGCAAATCTTTACTGATATATTCCGGTGCATTTCCTTCGAATTTGTAATATATCTTATGTTCAAGACTCGCCCAGAAATCCATTGCAATGGTCCGTATCTGAATCTCAACCTTTGTATCCACTACACGGTCTGATAAAAAAATCGGCACCGTAACCAACATATGATAACTCTTATAGCCGCTTTCCTTCGGATGCCTGATATAATCCTTTACCGATACCACGGTAAGGTCATTCTGTTTTCCAATCATCTCTGCCATACGATAAATATCAGAGGTAAAGGAACATACAATACGGATTCCTGCAATATCATTTACATAATTGACCATATTATCAATGGTACTCTCGTAACCATATCGTTTCAGCTTCTTTACGATACTCTCCGGCGTCTTAATCCGCCGCTTTATATATTCTATCGGATTGTACTGATGTACATGCTGAAATTCATCATTTAATATTTCAAGCTTGGTTCCAACTTCTTTTAATGCAGAATTATAAAGAAAGATTATGGTATTCCAACCATCTACACCTTCTGTCACTTCAATTGGTGATTCCATTTTCTACTCCTCCATGCATCTACTGCGGAAAATAACCTTTTTATATTTCCGGAATTTTCCTCGTAAGTTATAATATATGCAATAACAATCTAACTTTAGTATAGCACATCTTTGTATAATATGTTTGTTATTAGTTAAATTTTTATCAATTTTTAATAATTATGCACAAGAGGTATTGTTTTTGTTTTCTTATGGTATAACTTTTATCTATATTTTCTTAAATCTTTCTTATAAATCGAGCTTCAAATCATTTTCTTTGATCCAGCCAATCTTACGGAAGAACAGACCGAATGCCCAGGTTAAAACACCCGGTAAGATAAAGCATACTAACAGCATTCCAATCCAGTCCATTGGTGTAATGGCTGCCTTGGTGCCGGATGCAATATCATTAATCCAGCCGGTATAAATACCAATCTGACCAACCAGTCCACAGGTTCCCATTCCGGATGCTACAGCTGCACCGTTCATCTGAAGATGGAATACACAGGTTGCTATTGGGCCTGTTATGGCGGAGCTTAAAATTGCCGGAAGCCAGATTCTTGGATTCCGCACGATATTTCCCATCTGTAACATGGAAGTTCCGATTCCCTGTGCGAAAAGTCCACCCCATTTATTTTCCCGGAAGCTCAGTACTGCAAAACCTACCATGTTGGCACAGCATCCTGCTACTGCAGCTCCTCCTGCCAGTCCGGTCAGTCCCAAAGCTGCACAGATTGCAGCACTGCTGATTGGCAGCGTCAGTGCGATACCTACAATTACAGAGACTAAAATTCCCATAAAGAACGGCTGCAATTCGGTTGCCCACATAATGGCATTTCCTACTGCACTGGCTGCGGCTCCGATTGCCGGTGCCCACCAAATGGATAAGCCTGCTCCGATGAAAATGGTTACAAACGGAGTAACGATAATATCAATTTTGGTTTCTTTGGATACTGCTTTACCGAATTCGGCTGCAAAGATGGTGACAATCAATACTGCCAGCGGTCCGCCTGCTCCACCCAGGGTATTTGCGGCCACACCGACGGCTGCCAGTGAAAAAAGCACCAGTGGCGGACACTGCAAAGCAAAACCAATGGAGATTGCCATTGCCGGACCGGTTGCTGCTTTGGCATATCCACCGATGTCCACCAGAAGCTGGATGCCAGCCTGCTCACCAATTGTACTGATAATTGTTCCAATTAAAAGAGAAGCAAAAAGACCTTGTGCCATTGCACCTAAGGCATCAATGCCATATCTTTTTGCTGAGATAATAATATTTTTGCGTTTTAAGAACGCTTTTATCTTTTCCATTTTTCTTCCTCCTTGACCTTAACTGTCTTGTCAGTTGTCTTGTCAGTCAAGGAGTAGTTTACCATATCGAGAAAAAAAGTCAAGCTGTTATCTTGCGTAGCCTTTTTCCCGTAATTTTTCTTCTATGATGTCAAGTAATTGTTCTGAATCTGCTTCTACGGTATGAAAGTGTTTATTTCCGGTCAGTGTCTTAAGCGGCTTTGCCTTGCTCTTTGCAACCTTTGCAATAAATTCGTCCACATCCTGACGGCTTTTTAAAATCAGATCCACCGTTATCTGTCCGTAAATATCATGCTCGATTACGACATCTAAGACTTTCCCACCGAAATCCACGATGGTATAAAGCTCATCCTGTGTCTGTTCATCACTGTGGCTTACTGCAATGGTTCTTCTTGCTTTCTGTGTCTCTTCCGAAGGGTCATAAAGCACATAGCCTTTGTTGGTGCTTAAAATATTCTTATTTACTGCACGAAGCAATGCAATATCCTGTACAATCACCTGACGGCTGACTCCTAATTCTTTTGCCAATTCTGTTCCGGACAAAGGTTTTCCCTTCTCCCCCAGCATCTTAATGATGGTATCCCGGCGCATCTGCCCTTCCATTTTCTTTCCTCCTGACACAGTTACTTAATCCTCTTCAATCACATGAATTTCCAAAAAATCAAATTCAATTTCTTCCACAAAATTATCCTGATAAAACCTGGTCTTTGCATGCCGCTTAAATTCATCCACATTGCGGTCTAACCAGATTGGTTTTCCCAAATCAAAGGTATAGCACACCTCATCTAATGCCCGGAACACCTTATGGGTTCTGGTATCCCCGGAGTCATCACAGATGGTGGTATCCTTTAACATATGATTGTCTTTAAATTCTTTTGCCCATAACCGGAACATCCCTTACCTCCTCTGGCGTGCTGCCTCATACATCAGCAGTGTTGCCGCAATTGCTGCATTCAGTGATTCTACTTTTCCTGCCATTGGAATGTGGATATAGGTATCTGCCATTCTGGCAATCTCATCCGATAATCCATTTCCTTCATTTCCAATTAAAAAGCCTGTGGGTTCTTTATAATCCGGCTCCTCATAAGAAACACTGCCCTGCAGATGGGCACTGTAAAGCTTTATTTTCCGGGACTTTAACTGCATCAATATATCCTGCATGTTTTCCGTCACGAAAAATGGCACGCGAAAGATACTGCCCATAGTGGAGCGGATGGTCTTTGGATTAAAAACATCTACAGTGGTGCGATTCATGATAATTCCGCTGATTCCCGCTCCCTCTCCGGTTCGGAACATCGTGCCTAAATTGCCCGGATCCTGAATACTTTCAAGAATCAGAAGATGGGCATTTTCCCTTGGTATTACTTCTTCTAAGGTATAATCCGGCATTTTCACAAGACAAAGGATTCCCTGCGGTGTCTTGGTATCGGACACACTTTCAAACACATGATTGGCAAGTACTTCATAATTTTTCCCCTGCAGAACTTTTACATGGGATTCCTCTTCCATGAAATGCTCGGAAACATAAATTCTATCAAGCCAGCCTTCCGGGATTTCCCGGAACATACGGATTCCTTCCACAACAAAAAGCCTCTGTTCATTACGAACTTTGGCTTTTTTTACTAACTGAATTAAATTTTTTACCTGCGGATTTGCTGTACTGGTAATCATAATAACATCCTATCTGGAAAGATTTCTACAGATTTCATACTGATATTCCGGAATGGATTTGGTCATTGCCAGTGCCTCGTCAATATCATAATCTACGAATTCACCATTTTTATATGCTACAAGACGGTTGGATTTGCCTTCGCACAGCAAATCTACGGCAATGCATCCCATGGTAGATGCATAAACACGGTCTTTACAGGTCGGGCTTCCACCACGCTGCATGTGTCCTAAGATGGTCGCTCTGGTTTCAACTCCGGTTGCTGCTTCAATTCTCTTTGCCATGCTTGCGGAATGACCGATACCTTCTGCATTTACAATAATATGATGCTGCTTTCCACGTTTTCTGTTCTCTATAATATTATTTACAAGCTTCTGCTCGTCATAATCATATTTCTCCGGAAGCAGGATATCCTCTGCTCCATTGGCAATACCACACCACAGTGCAATGTAGCCTGCGCCTCTGCCCATTACTTCAATGATGGAGCAGCGCTCATGGGAGGTTGAGGTATCACGTACCTTATCAATGGCTTCCATGGCAGTATTTACTGCGGTATCAAAACCGATGGTATAATCGGTACAGGAAATATCAAGGTCAATGGTTCCCGGTAATCCGATGGTGTTGATTCCAAGTGCTGCCAGCTTCTGTGCGCCCTTAAAGGAACCGTCTCCACCGATTACAATAATTCCATCAATGCCATGTTTTCTGCAGATTTCAGCACCCTTCTGCTGTCCTTCCGGTGTTACGAATTCCAGACAACGTGCAGTCTGTAAAATTGTTCCACCTCTCTGGATAATGTCTGCTACATCTTTTGCTTCCATATCAATAATCTCTTCCTGCAAAAGACCTGCATAACCTCTCTTAATTCCTTTTACTTTCTTTCCCTTTGCAATAGCTTCCCTTACTACCGCACGGATAGCAGCGTTCATGCCCGGAGCATCCCCGCCACTGGTTAAAACACCAATTGTCTGAATTTCTTTTGACATTCCCTGTTACCTCCTATATGTAAACACTTCTCTTTGTTCTTTATCCAATCATTTTTATTCTAATCCTTAAACTGTGGTTTTGCAATGGCTACAACGACTTTTCTACAACTTTTACATTATCATTGCCTAAGAAATTCCCAAGATCTTCTAAAAGCTCTTTTGTAATTGCAACATTTCTGTTTTCCGGCAGACGCTTCATCTGTTTTTCTGCTGCAAGATAAATAACGACATGCTCTGAGCCATCGGCATCCATCATTTTTTCATAAAGAGTACCTTCTTTTTCTTCGAAATCGCTCTTACTTGGGAACTGCAGCCACAACTCCCGTTTCACTTCATCAAAGGAAATGATTTTCTCACAAATAAGCTTGCCGTTGCGGTCTTCTTCTGCAGTTACACGGCCTTCCACAAATACTTTGGCATCATTTTCAAGATATTTTGCATAACGCTCATAATCCTTCGGGAAAATGATGATTTCCACTGTTCCCACCAGATCTTCTAACGTAATAAATGCCATTGCCTTATTATTCTTGGTATACTTGATGACTTTATCGGTAATCATTCCACCGATACACACCTTTGCGCCATCCGATACCTTAAGGGTTCCGGTCTCTTCATCCAGTACAAAGTCTGTAGTAACGGCATTGGTATTCTTCTTTAAACGCTCCATATATTCTTCCAGCGGATGTCCGCTGATATATATGCCCAGAACTTCCTTTTCAAAGCCAAGAAGCACTTCTTTGTCATACTCTTCTACATCCGGAAGCTTGATTTCATACTCTGCCTTGTCCTCTTCCGGTGCAATATCAAAAAGTGTCATCTGACCAGCCATTGTGGTCTTCTTTTCCTGATTCAGTGCATCCAAAAGAGAACCGTATATCATCATCTTCTGACGGCGGTTTCCTTCCAGTCCGTCTAAGGCTCCCGCTTTGATAAAGTTTTCTATGGTCCGTTTATTCACTTCTCTTCCGGAAAGTCTTGTAATAAAATCCTTTAACGTGGTAAACGGCCCACGGATTTTACGCTCCTCCACAATGGCATCAATCACCGGTCTTCCGATACTCTTAATGGCAGAAAGTCCATAGCGGATTGCCTGACCGGATACGGAGAAACCACCCTCGCCTTCATTGATATCCGGCGGCAGAATTGCGATTCCCATCTGGCGGCAGGTGTAGATATATTCTGAGACTTTGGAAGTATTGTCTAAGACTGATGTCATTAACGCTGCCATAAACTCTACCGGATAATAGTATTTCAAATATGCGGTCTGATATGCAACCACTGCATAAGCTGCCGCATGGGATTTATTAAATGCGTATTTGGCAAAGTCAATCATGTTATCATAAATCTTGTTTGCCACTTTCTCATCGATTCCTCTTGCAATACAGCCCGGAACATTTTCTTCCGGATTACCATAGACAAAGTTCTTCCGCTCCTGCTCCATTACCTTGCCTTTTTTCTTAGACATAGCACGGCGCACCAGGTCAGATCTGCCCCATGTATAACCGGCGAGGTCACGTACAATCTGCATAACCTGTTCCTGATATACGATACAGCCATAGGTCGGCGCCAGAATCGGCTCCAATTCCGGGCAGTCATAGGTAATGCTTTCCGGGTGGTCTTTTCCCTTGATATAAGCCGGAATAAAGTCCATTGGACCCGGACGGTAAAGAGAAATACCTGCGATAACATCCTCTAAGCTCTGCGGCTTCAACTCTTTCATGAAGTTCTTCATTCCGGCACTTTCCAACTGGAAGACACCATCGGTTTTGCCGGTTCCAAGAGAGTCTAGCACTTTCTTATCGTTATAATCAATGGCATTCATATCAATTTTTTTACCGCTGCTCTTTTCTGCAAGACGGACTGCATTCTGGATTACAGTCAGTGTCCGGAGTCCTAAGAAATCCATTTTCAGAAGTCCTAATTCTTCAATGGTAGTCATGGTAAACTGTGTGGTTATGGTGCCATCGGATGCTCTTGACAACGGAACATATTCATCCATTGGTTTCTGGCTGATTACCACGCCTGCTGCATGCATGGACGTATGCCTCGGCAGACCTTCTAATCTTCTTGACATATCGATAAGTTTCTTTACTGACTCGTCGGATTCATACATGCCCCGAAGCTCTGGGTTCATCAACAGTGCCTTATCAATGGTAATTCCCAGTTCATTTGGAATTGCTTGGCAATCGTATCCACAAAATTATAAGGCAAATCCATGACACGTCCCACATCACGGATTACTCCACGGGCTGCCAGCGTACCAAAGGTTACAATCTGTGTCACACAGTCCTTGCCATATTTTTCTACCACATAATCAATAACTTCCTGTCTTCGTTCAAAGCAGAAGTCCACATCAATATCGGGCATAGATACACGTTCCGGATTTAAGAAACGCTCAAAAATCAGATTGTAACGAACCGGGTCAATATCTGTAATTCCGGTGGTGTAAGAAACAAGGCTTCCTGCGGCACTGCCTCGTCCCGGTCCCACCATAATATCATGCTCTCTCGCATAATGGATAAAGTCCCACACAATCAGGAAATAGTCCACATATCCCATATTTTTAATAACGGCAAGCTCGTCATCTAATTTCTGTAAATATTTTGGTGCATCGGCTCCATACCGCTTATCCAGTCCTTCATGACACAATTTATTTAAATAAGTCCAGGAATCATAGCCTTCCGGCACCTCAAAATGCGGCACCTTGGTATGTCCGAATTCAATTTCCACATGACAGCGGTCTGCAATCTTCTGGGTATTTTCCAGTGCCTGCAGTGCATATGGAAAAAGTAATTTCATTTCCTCTTCGGATTTGACATAATACTGTCCGCCTTCATAGCGCATTCTGTCTTCGTCCGCTAATTTCTTTCCGGTCTGAAGACAGAGCAGGATGTCATGAGGCTCTGCATCCTCTGCATTGGTATAATGCACATCATTGGTTGCCACCAGCTCAATTCCGGTCTCCTGACTCATGCGGAGAAGCTGCTGGTTTACCAGCTTCTGCTCCGGGATTCCATGATCCTGCAGCTCTAAAAAGAAATTGCCTTTTCCAAAACAGCGTTCATAGCGGTAAGCTACTTCTTTTGCTTCTTCATACATTCCACGTACCAGATTACGCTGTACTTCACCTGCCAGACAGGCACTTAGGGCAATGATTCCCTCATGGTATTTTTCTAACACTTCCATGTCCACACGCGGCTTATAATAGTATCCCTCCACAAAGCCTTTGGATACAATTTTCATCAGATTGCTATAGCCTGTGTTATTCTCTGCCAGAAGCACAAGATGATAGTATCTGTCCTCTCCATGTACCATCTCGCGGTCTAATCTGGAGCCGGGAGCCACATAGACTTCACAGCCAAGAACCGGGTTAATTCCCGCATCCCTGGCTGCCTTATAGAAATCAATGACACCATACATAACACCATGGTCGGTAATCGCCCCTGCTGTCATGCCAAGTGCCTTGATTTTCTCCACATATTCTTTTATTTTATTTGAACCGTCTAACAGACTGTATTCTGTATGTACATGTAAATGGGCAAATGCCATTCCCGTTTCCTCTCTTCCGCTGTTTCTATTCTTCGCCTTTTATCACTGTCTCATATTATAACGTTTTTTGCGGAAGGTTTCAACGACCGGAAGGAGATTCTGTGTGGATTATTCCGGGGAAATTATATCAATTTGCGGCATTCGTGCTGCTCCCCATATATTAACGAAATTGTTTAGAGACTCTTAGAATTTCTCACCAAAACTGGCAATGCTGGCACATGGACGTGCCAGCAAGGCACAGATGAACATGGATGTGAATTTGTGCCGGTTGCCGGAACTTTTTTTATATTTCATGAAATTCTTAGAGACTCTTAACAATGCAGTGACATATGGGGAGCAGCCCGAATGCCGCAAACTCTTATATTTTCCCGGAATATACATACAATAAAAAATGTATTTTGACATTCTTCTTCAATGTGCTAAACTATATGTGAAAAAATTAACGAAGTATATCTCAAGAGGTGATATCATGGAAAAGTCTGGATTGATTGTAGAAGGCGGCGGTATGAAATGCGCTTACAGTGCCGGAATTCTGGATGCCTTCTTAGACGACAATGTTACATTTGATTATTGTATGGGGGTATCTGCCGGTGCGGCAAATACTGCTTCTTACCTTGCCGGGCAACGTGGCCGTAATCTGCGTTTCTATATAGAGCATGTAAAAGACCCCCGCTACATCAGTATCAAAAATCTGATTAAAACCGGTTCTCTCTTCGGGCTTCAATATATTTACGGAACCTTAACCAATTCCACAGGAAACGACCCGCTGGATTATGATGCCTTAGCAGCAAATCCAAGTGAATTTCATTTTCCGGCAACCAATGCTGCCACCGGAAAGGCAGAATATTTTTCCAAAGAAGATTTAGGCCGTGATGATTACCGCGGCATTATGGCAACCTGTGCCCTTCCGGGCTTCTGCAAACCGATTTCTTTTCACGGCAATTATTACTATGATGGCGGTGTTGCAGATTCCATTCCGGTTGAACGTGCCATTGCAGATGGCTGCGACAAGGTAGTAATTATCTACTGCCGTCCACTTGGCTATGTCAAGCAGCCGGAGAGTTACCGTTTTCTTTACAAAAAGATGTTACGGAAATTTCCAAATACGATTACTGCAATTGATAACAGACACTTAAATTACCGGCACTCGGTAGAAGTTGCTGCAAAATTACAAAAAGAAGGACGGGCATTTCTCTTTGCACCGTCCCATCAGGTTAAGATTGGCACTTTTACCACTGACCCAAAAATCATGCAGGAGCTTTATGATTTAGGAATCAGTGATTATAAAGCACAAAAGGATGCGCTGCGTGCCTTCTTAAACAATTAACAATATTTCTTTCTGCCAGCAGCTGCCACAACCATCAATCCAGCTGCGGAAAACATCAGAAGCAGTATTCTTCCAACCGGTGTTTCATCACCAGTTTTTATGGTTGCAGTCTTCTGTGTTGTTCCCGTCAGGGCTGCCGTATTGGAACCGGTTGCATCAGAGCTGCTTCTATTTGAAGTTCCCGCTACTGTGCCGGAACCGTTCGTTCCAGTGCTGCCTGTAGTTCCATTACTGCCTGTGGTTTCACCTGGATTGGAACCGTTTCCAGTGGAAGGGGCTTCCTTTACGGCAACTGTCACCTTTGTAGATGCAGAAGCCAGATAGTTCCCTGTCTCTGCATACCGTACGAAATAGTCACCTGCTGCAAGCTGGCTTATCTTTGTACCATCTGTAACCTTGATCCAATGAATTTCATCTGTGCTGTATTCCATTGCAGTAGTCAGGTTTTCAATGGCTCCATCACTTGCACCTGTTTTACTGGTATTTACAGCCTTCAATCCTGTTGGTGCCGCCTGACCTGCCTTCCCTATCGTAAACTGCAGATGTGCTGCTTCATGATACACTCCAATACCTGTTATTGTTACCTCTGCATTTCCTGCATTTTTGTTATCCGAATAAGCAACGGTATAATCCGTATCCTTTGTCAGTGTCTGTCCGTCATATACCACAAGTACTTCCGGTTCCTTTGCTGTTCCATCATAAGTATAGGTCGTTGGATTCAATGTTGCCGATAAATCTGCATCTGTCATCTTGCGATAACGAAGCTCCACATTCTGGGCAATCTGACCATCTGCATCCACAATGGTATTTCTGTAATCAGCATCTGCAGGATTTCTCTTCCTATTTGCAATAGAATAATCTTTTGGCAGGAATCCCCGGATTGTTCCGAGACTTTCTTCCAGAGCAACGTTGGCATAATTCGAAATGCCCTGACTCACATTCTTTAATACCATCTTTGAATCTTCATCCATTGTAAGCTTCTCTAACCAGCACCGTCCAGAACCGTCATTTCCGGATACTGTAACTTCACTTCCCTCAAGCTTTACTCCACTGTTCGTCATCCACTGTAAATCAGTCAGTGCTGCTTTTGCATTTTTAAAGGTCAGTTCCTTTGTAAGTCCGACACCGCCATTGGTAATCTTTCCCTTATAATTACCATTTGCAATGGTAAGATTGTTTCCTGAGGAAATCGTATCCAGAATCAATGTATGTCCGTTCAGGTCAAGGGTTACGGCTTTACTGTCTCCGATTGCTGCGGTTCTTCCATTTCCATAAATATCTTTCACAAATTTGATGGTATCTCCATCTTCCAGGTATCTGAAATCATTACGTGCTCCGGTTCCACCGAAGTCTCCATTCAGCATTCTCTTAGTCGTTCCATCCGTTCCAATCAGCTCTGCATATTCTATGTCATATTCTCCACAGACCATACATCTGCCGGAATCTCCTGCTAAAATCGGATGTTCACAGTTATCTGCATCATATGTCTCGCCGGTTGCCATTATCTGTACCCAGTTTTCCCCGCCATCGCTATATTTTACGATATCATTCTGCGTCTGCAATGTTCCTCCCAGAAGTGGCGGAGTATCGGTAGCAGCACTTCCGGTTCTGGATATGGAAAGCTCACCGCCTGCTGCATTCATTAAAATGTTGCTTCCCCCTATTACAGAATGCCCTTCTGCTCCCAGAAGTGTAATGTAATTTCGTGCCTGAAGGTCTGCATCCCCTGCAATTGCTGCATTGTTCGCACTCTTCATGGATATTCTATTTGCATTTATCTTTGCATTTCCTTCGATTATGGCAGCATCTCCATTTGCCTGCAGCATAACAACTAATGAAGGTGCCGTAATCTCTGTACTTCCGGTTGATACCGCTCCCCCTTCACTGGTTATCTCAACACCATATCCATTTTCTGCATTGACAGCGAGATTTCCTTTTACCGCAGTCTTCTTTGCGCGGATTGTTACATCTTTTACTGTTTCTAATTCAAGATTGCCTTCTGCTATTGTTTCACCCACAAGAACTATCCTGCCACTCGAACTGTTCGAATTACTGTTTCCATTGGATGACAGGAAAGTATCTGTTGCTTTAAAAAATGCCTCTGTTACATTTATATTATTTCCATTTACCAGATCAAACGAATTCAGGGAACCAGTCTTTTTCAGGCTGATTTCTCCGTTCTGCTCATCCGTTGCCTCTATCAGATACTTCACCGCTCCACCTGATAAATAGATGTCCAACTGATCCGCCTCAAGCTTAACTGAACCGGCAGAGATAAATGCATCACCAGTAACATCGTCTGCATCTAAAGTTATCTTCCCGGCGGTTTTTAAGTCCACCAGAGAAAGTCCCTTTATAAGAGCATTTCCACCCCTTCCAGAAAATTTAATATCTCCGGTATATTCATCCGTCTTAAGTACTGCATCTGCAGTTCCTGTAACCAATGTTTCCGTATCATTACAATTTGTCAGATAAAAGTTACCATCCCCTTTCAATGTCAGGGTTCCATTTTCAATCTTTAAGATTTCTGTTGAACTTCCTCCGTTCGAATATATTCTTACAATTCCTTTTACTTCCATTATACCTGCACTATAATAGATATATGCTTCCGGAAGAGCCGCCGGGTCACATTCACTCATGGTTCCACTCCCTCTGCTTCCTCCGAATGCATAGTATTTGCCCTCTTCCAGTTCAGTTCCGTTTATGGATACCTTCAGTCCCTCTGCATGTACCGGCATTACTTCCTGCATTCCGGTAAATACAGTCATAAGCAGCAGTAACACTGCCAAGATTCCACATGTTTTCTTTTTTAATTTCATAAGTTACCTCCCAAATTTATTTTTCTCTTACGAAATATTTTTCAAAATGAATTTGTATACCAATTTCCTTTATACCATTCTTTTTGAAGGCTTGTCAATCGGGGTGGGATGAAAAGCACTTTAGTGGGATGAAAGATTCGTCTTTTTTCGACAGGTATGCTATAATAATGCCTGAAAAGCCATGAAATCGAAAGGAGGCTATCTTATTGCGGTTTGCGATTGTTGATGACAATATAGAAGAAATACATATGACAGAGCTGCTCATCCAGGACTGGTGCGGCAGCCATAACATGACGGTCTGCTGTGATACCTTTACCGAAGGAGATGCTTTTTTGTTGTCTGCCGCCTCGAATTCCTATGATTTTGTGCTATTCGATATTTATCTTAAGGAAGCAAACGGGATTGACCTTGCGGTTTCTTTTCGAAAAATTTCACCGAAGACACCGATTGTCTTTCTGACCTCCAGCTCGGAATATCATGTGGAAGCTTTGCATGTCCACGCTTTCGACTATCTACAAAAACCGATTACCAAAGCTGCCATCCATCCGTTATTAGATGACCTTCTGGCTGTCCGTCCTGTTTTGGATTCCCATTTATTTCTGACCGTAAATACCAACAAGACGAAGCTTCCGATTCTTTATTCGGACATTCAATATATTATTTCAGATTCAAACTATCTTATTATTCATACCAGCGAAGAAATCCGCTGCCGTATGCTGTTTCGGGATGTTACCCGCACACTTTCGGAGGATGAACGTTTTTTGACCATTAACCGTGGTGTTATGGTAAATCTGGACTATGTTTCTTCCATGGACGGAGCAGTCTGCATGATGAATGATGGAGCATCCTTTTCCATGAACAAAAAGCAGTCTAATACCCTTCAGCAGACTTATATTACCTGGCAATTTACCCAACGCACAAAGTCACTTTTACACGGAGGTCTGTCATGAATCCTTTTACTGTTCTGATTGCCGCAGCCCATTACGGAGTTATTTTCCCGGGTATTTTTATCTGCATCGTTCCGGTTGCTGACTGGATATCAATTCCCCTGCGGAAACTCTTTTCTGTTCTGATTCCGGTTATGACTGCAATTTGTCTGATTTTAGGCTGCGTTGAATCCACCGGGAATTATGATGCAAATCTGTTCTTTTTCCCACTCCTGTCCGTATGCCTTATTGTATATTTTATTACGGTCCGCCTGAGTAATCTAAAGCTCTGGTATTTATTTTTATGTGCCACCGCAGCCCTTTCCTTTGGCTGCATTGCCAACGATTATATCATTGCTTATACCGTCCCTTCTTCCAATGTAGATGACAGCTCTGTTCCGGGACTGCTCTTACAATACGCCATCAGCTTTCTTATTATGTTCTTATTTATCGTCATAAAAGATAAGCTGAAATGGATTTTCGAAAATGTAAATCAGCCTTTATTCTGGTGGCTTACATGGATTATTCCTGCCATTATTACTTTTTGTAATATCTTTATGCTGCCTAAGGACTACAACAATATCCGTGTAGGCCGGGTATTTGTAATTGCCATGGTTATCGAGGTGGTTCTTTTTATCTTTTTTATAACCTTCCAGATTCTGCTTTATCTCATTGCCGTTACAACTGCACAGAAAATCAAAGCAGATACCACTTCGATTATGTACCGCGCCCAGGCAAGCCAGTATGTCAAGCTTCAGAATTATCTCGATCAGTCCCGTCAGGAGCGG
This sequence comes from Roseburia sp. AF42-8, assembly GCF_003435965.1. Taxonomy (NCBI): domain Bacteria; kingdom Bacillati; phylum Bacillota; class Clostridia; order Lachnospirales; family Lachnospiraceae; genus Roseburia; species Roseburia sp. AF42-8. The sequence goes on along the minus strand of NZ_QTVB01000007.1, from coordinate 30,124 downwards.
CATGATTTCAAACATACCATTGCAGTTATGCAGGAGCTGGCCCAATCCAGGCAATATGAAGAATTAAAAAATTATATGGCTGACTACCAGCTGGAAACCGGAAGACATTCCATGCAGTATCTTTTCTGCCAAAACATGGCTGTGAATGCAGTTATCAGTTACTATGCTTCCCTTGCAGAATCCTGCCATATCAAAATGGATTTTAAGGTTATTGTTCCCCGGAAGATTTCTATTTCTGATGTAGACTTAAGCCTGCTTTTCGGCAATCTTTTGGAAAATGCCATCCATGCCTGCTGTCAAGTTCCGGTGGAAAATAGATATATCCACCTCAGTTCTGACCTTAACAGTCCGGGCACCATATATATCACAATGGTAAACAGCTTCAATGGAATTGTAAAAAAGATGAACGGGCAGTTTCTGTCTACAACAGAAAGCGGCAGCGGTATTGGACTTCTTTCTATCCAAACCACTGCCGAACGTTATCATGGTTCTACCCGGTTTTATAATGAGGAAACGGAGTTTATTTCAAATATTATGCTGCGGTTATCTTAAGAGAAAACTATTTCATCATATGATTGTAATGGATTCCTGTTTCATTTGAGACCTCCCTGTTGCCGGATGTATCTATTTTACTGTATCAGGTATAAGACTTCAAGATGCTTTACTTATCTCTCGCGGACTTTCAAAAAAATAGGACTTAAATCATTCAAACCCTTGTTGTATAAGGTTTCTCTTGATTTAGTCCTATTTTATCATCTGATTTAATTACTGAAGATCCTCATCTCTTAATCCATCGGAACCATCCGCATGCTCAAATGCTGCAAGTTCCGGATGTTCTCTCTTTTCTTCCGTATAGTTCTCATAAGGTGCTTTCTTATGTTTCTGTTCTGCCCAGATACGGTCTGCAACCGGTCCCCACTCTTCTGCATAGTGATCACACTTAGAGCAAAGATGCTCAACAGTCTCTTCTGCCTCAGCGTTTGTTCCCTTCGCACCAGTCTTGTTTACCATTTCTCTTAAGAGCTTTGGATTCTCAAGCATCGGACATGGACGCAGGTGGTTTCTGTTAAATGGCTGTCCTTCATGATATGCCTTAAACAATGGACTCTGCAGCATCTCAAGGATTGACTTATCATGGATATTCGAATCCGAGAAATGGATAAATACGCACGGTTCTGCGTCTCCCTGTGCATTAATATGGAAGTAGTTACGTCCACCGGCAATACATCCGCCAACAAATTCTCCGTCATTCTGGAAGTCCATTGGGAAAAATCCGATATCATTGTCTCCGGTACGAACCCAGCGAATCTTCTTAATAATTTCTTCCCGCTGTTCCAATGTCGGCATCAGCTCCGGAGCTGCGTTCTGTCCTACCGGCATATAATGGAAGTAGAAACCGAAACGTGCGCCCTTATCAGCAATGAAACGTAAGAATTTCTCATCGGTAACAGCCTCAACATTGGCTCTGGTATAGCAGATAGAAGTTCCGAATATGATACCATATTGTTTCAACAGATCCATTGCCTTCATAACTGCTGCATAATGTCCGTCACCACGACGTCCATCATTTGTCTCAGGTGTTCCCTCAATGGAAAGAAGGAATGTAATATTTCCAAGTTCTACAATCTTCTTACATAACTCCTCATCAATCAGAGTAGAGTTGGAGAAAAGACCGAACATACAATCATTATGCTTCTCAGCAAGTTTTAAAATATCATTCTTACGAACAGTCGGTTCTCCACCTGTCATAAAGTAAAGATAAGTTCCAAGTTCCTTACCCTGTGTAACAATCTTATCCATATCCTCATAGGACATGTTATTCTTGTGGCCATATGTGCCGGACCAGCATCCTACACAATGCATATTACATGCGTCTGTCGGGTCAAAAAGAATCAGCCATGGAATATTACAGTTGTACTTCTCACGGTTTGCCCTGATTGTCTTTGTTCCACGGAAAAATGCTTCATATCCTAAATTCAGAAGGAATTTCTTAGCATAATTTGGATTTGTCTCATCCAGAACACGGTTTACAAACTTCACCCATCTGTTCTCCGGATTCTTTACATACTCTCTGACCTTATCCAATGTTGCCTTGTCTGCGCCATTTCCCCAGAAAGTCTCTGCCTTATCAATAAGTTCAAGGAATGTTTCCTGTCTTTTCGCGATATCATCTGTCTTAGTCAACTTACCTACGATGCTATTGGTCATTATCTCAAAAGCTTTTCTTTCTACTTTGTGCTGTGTGTTTTCAACGAATGAAGCCATGCTAACTTCCTCCCTCTTTTTTCTTCTATGTATTTTAACATTTATTAGTATAAGAAACAATGCGTTTTTTTGACATATACAATAGATTTTTTTTGTATGGTCAAGTTATACTTTTTCGACAATTTGTATATCTGACAGCACAAATTGTCCATTTTGTTTATAACTGCTCATCATAGACAAGTCCTTTGATATCGTCCTCGGCAAGTTTATGCTCCGCAACCTTTTTCTCTGCTTCACTCTTTAAAAGGCTGCTCTGGGTCTCCTTGTCTAATTTTGTATCAGTCTTCTTATCCTCTTTCTTGTCTGCATCCTTCTTATCCGTATCTTTCTCATTTTCTTTGATGGTCTCATCGATGTGGTCTACTGCTTCCCCAATCAGTCCTAATGTTGCTTCATCGGATGCATTGTCTAATATTTCTTCCGCTTCCTTCTGGCTGTCTATCATATCATGATGCTTTAACCGTTCCGTATGTACTGCCCGGAGGTATCCGTTATCCTCGGCTCTTTCCTTTCCAAGGTCTTTTATCTTGCTTCTGTATTCTGACTCCATTTTATAGTAGTCCATGGACTCTTTCTGATAGTCTGTCATTCCGCCTTTCTGTAATTCTGAGACATGCTCTAATTCTTCTTTGGAAAGCATGCTTCTTCCTTCTGCTGTACTGGCTTTCTTTAAAAGGTCAAGGTCTGCCTCTTCCTGGCTGCCATCCGCTACCTGGTAACGTCCCTTTAATTCAGCTTCCTTATTCTGTAAGTCGCGGATTTCACTCTGATAATCTTTTATCTCGCTGTCAATTTCCTTAATGTGGGCACGCCGCTCGTCCATCTCTTCATCCACTGCGTGCTCACCGGAAAATGTATCCATAATCTTCTTTAATGCTTCTTTCTGGGCATTTGCCATCTTCTGTCCAATCAGATCTGTCTGATTCAGATTAAGACCGGCACCTTTTATTACATTGCTGTCATTCTTATTATCCTGCTTCTTATCATCTGACTTTGCACTTCCCTGTGTCCCGTCATTCTGATATAAGCTCTGTGTCCCAAAACTGGTATTGATTCCATTCATATACGCTTCCCTTGCCTTTCTGCAACGCTTATCCGGTTATCGGATATTTCTTTCACTGTTGTATACACTTTTATAAATAATACATCGGTTTTCCACTGCGTTTTCCTAAGAGTTTTGGTCTTATTTTTCCTTTACAATAGCTTTCGTCAGAATCCATTCTGCCCACTGGGCATAATATTTTCCTAGAGGATGGGCATCATCACTGGTATACTGGGCATCGAGGTTTCCTGCCCCATCATCAAAGATTTCATTCACATCAATATAATAGGTCTGCTTCTGGTCACATAAGGACTCCACCACGTCATTGAGCCAGTCAATATTGGCATTGTTATAAAGGCTGTCCGAATCGGATTTTGCCTTGGAAACATGAAGACTCGCCTCTAAGAATAAAATGGCATCCGGCTGCATTTCCCGTATTTTCTCTACCACTTCACGATATTGCTTTTCTATGCTTGCATGTGGATATCCCAGTTCATTGATACCTAGCATCAGATAAATCTTTCCGTAATTTTTCCGGCTTAACACTTCATCCAAAGTTTCTTTTCCATAGCCCGGCATATCCACCTCTGTTTCAAACAGCTTAAAGGAACTTAAGCCAATCGTTGCAAATACATCCGCATCCCCAAGGTCTGCATACTCCGATAATCCTACTGTTCTGGAATCTCCAATAAATAAAGCATCGGAAAAATAGCTGATATCCTCTGTTGTAAAGGTTCCCTCCTGCTCCGTATCTGCACCGTTTCATTATCCTTGGTACCTGTTTTATCTTCTGTATTTTCTGTACTATCAATATCTTCTTGTCCTGTACCGGCTTTATCTGTGCTGTTTTCTTCCGTTCCGGCAACTGCTTCCGCCGGCTCTTTTTCTGTGTCTGTCACCTGTGCCAGTTCTTCCTGCCTTGCCTTCTTCTCCTGCTCCGCAGTTACAAGCTTTACGGTAATCACCGGGAATGCAATCACAAATGTCAGCAGTAAAAGTATAGTAAATTTATATTTTTTCATCGTATTTCCTCACTAGAATCTGAAGTATAAGAATGGATCATCCATTCCAAGATACATACAATATACGCTCGCCCAGAATAATGCCAGCAGCAGTAAAATCACCCAGAGGCGGTTCTTATTCTTCTTAAGGAGCTTCTCCTGAACACCTGTTGCAAACAGGATACCAAGCACCAGATAAATGCCATAGGTCTTACCATATTTCAGATAATCTCCCTGAAACAATACCGTTCCGGTACTGCCAAAGAATGGGAATAATTTCTGTAAATAAATGCCAAGCTGGCTTAAATCCGTAATCACAAAGACCAGCCAGGAAAGTGGTATCCAGAGTATCATATAAATATGGCCAAGCGCCTTATGCCGCTCCAGCACTTTTCCAAGTCCGGCTTTTTCCACGAATAATAAGACAAAAAGCAAAAGTCCCCACAGTACAAAGTTCCAGCTTGCGCCATGCCAGAGCCCTGTCAGAAGCCATACCACAAACATATTGCGGACGGTCTTTGCAAAACCACCGCGGTTGCCGCCCAGCGGAATGTATACATATTCCCGGAACCAGCCACCCAGTGTCATATGCCAGCGGCGCCAGAAATCCGTCATGGACACTGCCATATACGGATTGTTAAAGTTCTGTGGAAAGTCAAAGCCCATCATCCGCCCCAGTCCGATTGCCATCAGGGAATACCCATAGAAGTCAAAATATAACTGCAGGCTGTATGCCACAATGCTCATCCATGCCAGCGGTGTGGAAATGCTCTCATAACCGATTGCTGTCACCTCTGTCCAAAGATGTCCCACCCGGTTTGCCAGCAATACTTTATAAGCAAGTCCCAGTGCAAATACCTTAAGTCCGGATTCCACCTTTACCATGGAATGTTTTCTCTTATGAAGCTGCTCCTGAATCAGATGGTAATTGACAATCGGTCCTGCAATTAACTGCGGGAACATGCATAGATACGTTCCCAGAGAAATCAACGATTTTTCCGCTTTTGTTTCCCTCCGGTACACGTCCACCAGATAGGAAATAATCTGGAACGTATAAAAGCTGATTCCAATTGGCAGAATCAGATTCCATGTTTCCAGTTGTACCTTAACGTGCATTGCACCAAAAAGGGCATTCAGATTCTCTATAAGAAAGCCCAGATATTTAAACAGAATGAGCCATCCTAAATCATAGACGATTCCAACCACAAGCCAGGCTTTCCTCGCCCGCTTCGTCTTCTGTGCCGCAATCAATTTTCCAGCCACGAAATTGACCACCACAGACATAATCATAAGTAAAAGATAACCCGGATTTCCCCTGACACCATAGTAATAAAAACCAAGGCTGGCAAGGAAAAGCCAGGCATTCTTATAAGAAGCCGGCAGGATATAATAAACCAGAAAAAATACCGGCATAAAATACATGATAAATGCTATGCTGCTAAAAACCATCTTTCGTATCCTCTCTTTACTATCTTAAAATGGTATTATCCATTCATTCTTTACCATTCATTATACTCTTTATAGATTAGACGTTCCAGATGAAAAAAAAGTTTCTTAAATTCCGTATTTCGATAAATTTCTTCTCTGACAGTAAAAAGAAAGTCCTGATGTCACAAATTCTGCCACCGGAACTGCCAGCCAGACTCCCTTTAATCCGATAATTTGCGGCAGAATCAGTAAAGAGGCCAGAATACAGACAAAGGTTCTGCTGAAGGATACCAGTGCAGATGTTTTTCCATCAGAAAGTGCCGTGAACAGCGAAGAGGTAAATACGTTATAGCCGCTGAAAAGATAGTTGATGCCAAACAATGCAAATCCCGTAACTGTCATTGCAAAGGTATGACTGCTTTCTGAGACAAATACTGATGTAATCGGCTTCGCCAGAAGAATCGATGCCACCGCCATAAAGCCAGAGGATATTTTTACAAACCGGTTACTGATATGGTAAACGTTACTTAATTTTTCACTGTTCTTTGCTCCGTACTGGAAGCTGATAACCGGTGCCACACCCATGGAAAATCCAAGATACAGCGCATTGAATAAAAACTGTCCGTATAAAATAATGGTAATTGCAGCTACCCCGTCTGCTCCAACCATACGCATCAGAATAATATTAAAAAGGTATGTAATTACTGCATTGGAAAGGTTCGTTACCATCTCGGAAGAACCGTTGGTGCAGGACTGCCACAATGCTTTTCCATCCCAATGGAAGCGGGTAAAATGAAGTCCTTTTCTTTTCACCAGGAAATAGATGACTCCCACTACCGCAGGAATCATCTGTCCGATGCCTGTTGCAATAGCTGCTCCGGCAATGCCAAGCTGCATTGGCCCCATAAAGACATAATCTAAGATTGCATTGGCTACACCTCCGGCAGTAATCAGTCCGAGTCCATATGCAGGTTTTCCTGCAGTCACAAAGAAGCACTGAAATAAACTCTGCAAAATACAGCACGGTCCAAAATACATCATATCAATAAGATATGTTTTCCCATTTTCGAATAAAGAGTCGTCTGCTCCTAATGCATATACAATCGGTTTATGAAAAAGTAATACAATAACCAGCAGCACCAGACTTACAGCAACTCCTACCACTGCAAGAAAAGTAAAGTTCTCACATGCTCCCTTTTCATCTCCCTCACCCATTTTTCTTGCTACCACTGCACTTCCACCGGTTGCTAACATAACGCCGATTGCAATGAGAATACAAATAACCGGCCATACAATATTGACTGCAGAAAGAGCGCTTTCTCCTACCAGTCTTGACACAAAGATTCCATCTATGATTGTATACAATGACATAAATACCATCATAATCATAGATGGCAATGCAAATTTCAATAAGGATAATGTTTTAAAGTTCTGATTTAATGAATTCGACATGATAACCTCCTTGTCTTATGAATCACTATTTGCTATCATAAACTATATGGTAACCATATAGTCAAGGAGATTTTTTTAATGAGTAGAAATGAATATCTGACCACCGGAGAAGTTGCCCGGATGATGGGCACTACAAAGAATACACTGTTTCACTACGACCAGCTTGGCATTTTTTCACCCGAAGCAAGAGGGGACAATGACTACCGCTACTACACCGTCCGCCAGATGGATGTGTTAGATGCCATTATCACGCTGCGGGAACTTGGCATGCCTCTGTCGGAAATTAAAGAATACATGGAACACCGAAGCCCGGAAAATTATGCCACACTTCTTACGAAAGAAAACGCTGTCATCGAACAGCAGATTCGTGCATTAAAAGAAAAGCAGAAGTGGATTCAAAGACAGCAGAAACGAATTAAAACCAGCCTGACTACAAATCCGGATATCATTGAAGAAGTCTCTCTGCCAGGATTTTATATTGCAGCACACCCTGTCAGTTCTTCCGATGATAAGACCATCTCCGTAAAAGTCAGTGAGCTTCTGAACTCCTATTATGAAAGCAAGGAAACTACCGGTTTTACAGTGCTTTATATCCAGATGGAGCGTGACCTTGCCCGGGGTGCCCACAATCTTTATCACGAGGTATGCCTTGCCATGCAGACCCCTCCCAAGAAAATGCCTTACCGGATTCTTCCGGCTTCTAAATGTCTCGCTGCCTATCACCTGGGAGACTGGGATGATATTTCACTCGCTTATGACAGGCTGCGCAGCTACATGAAGCAGCACCAGATTACTTCATCCGATGGCAGATTCTATGAAGAAGAATTGATTAACGCTACCATGACGGATAAACGAAGTGAATACCTTACCCGCATTATCGTCAGAATCTAAAAAGCAGCATTACTTTTTTATTTTCCTGTAATGCTGCTTATCTATTTTACAGTGCCCCAAGAATCTCTTTTGCCCGGTCTATCTGCTCCTTTGTAGGCGGGTCTACGCCTTCTAACTGATATGGAATTCCAAGTTCCTTCCATTTAAAGACGCCTAAGGTATGATATGGCAGCACTTCCACCCGCTCTACTGTCTTAAGGGTATCAAGAAAACTTCTTAAGCGGTGAAGCTCATCCTCTTCTGTTGTAATACCCGGCACCAGCACATGGCGGATCCACATTGCTTTGCCATGGTCTGATAAATAAGCTGCCATTTCCAGAATATTCTGATTGGTCTGTCCGGTGAGTTTCCGGTGTGCTGTATCATCCATATGCTTAATGTCCAGCATAAAAAGGTCTGTATATTTCATCAGCTCATCAAATTTACTTTTAAACGGTTCTTCCATGGAAAATGGATTGCCGGAGGTATCGAGACAGGTATTTACCCCTTTTTCTTTTGCCAGCCGGAACAGTTCTGTTACGAAATCTATCTGTAAAAGAGCCTCTCCACCACTTACGGTGATTCCGCCCTTTTCTTTCCAATATGTTTTATAGCGAAGCGCCTTTTTTAACACTTCTTCCGGTGTCATCAGCTCTCCGCCATCTTTTGCCCAGGTATCCGGGTTATGGCAGTACTGACATCTCATGTTACAGCCTTTTAAAAATACAATATATCTTACGCCCGGCCCGTCTGCTGAACCAAAGCTCTCTACGGAATGGATACGTCCTTTTATTTCACTCATGTTGCCTCCTATACACCAAAATACTTACGGCTGCTTAACAACCTACGATAAAAATGTGCAGGCTTTTTTCATTAAGCCTGCACATTCTGCTTTACCTGAATCGCGGAAAAATCATATGCTCCCCGCAGTTCGGTTACTGTCTTAAATTACATACGCTCATGACAGGTACGGGCAATAACATCAAGCTGCTGCTCTTTTGTCAGGTCGATGAACTTAACTGCATAGCCGGATACACGGATTGTGAAGTTTGCATACTCTTCTTTCTCCGGATGCTCCATTGCATCAATAAGCTTTTCTTTGCCAAATACATTAACATTCAGATGATGTGCACCCTGATCAAAGTATCCGTCCATTACATTTACAAGGTTATCGATTCTTTCCTGCTCGTTGTTTCCAAGTGCGCCAGGATTGATGGTCTGTGTATTGGAAATACCATCTAATGCCCACTCATATGGAAGCTTGGTCAGAGAGTTTAAGGAAGCTAAAAGTCCGTTCTGCTCTGCACCGTAAGATGGGTTAGCTCCCGGTGAAAGTGGTTCGCCGGCTTTACGTCCATCCGGCATAGCTCCGGTTGCTTTACCATATACTACGTTAGAAGTAATGGTAAGGATAGAAGTTGTAGGCTCAGAATCACGATAAGTATGATGTTTCTTTAATTTATCCATGAAAGTCTTAAGCAGCCATACTCCGATTTCATCTGCACGGTCATCATCATTTCCGTACTTCGGGAAGTCTCCTTCGATTTCGAAGTCTTTTGCAAGTCCGTTCTCATCACGTACGACTTTTACTTTTGCATATTTGATTGCAGAAAGAGAATCGATAACATGTGAAAATCCTGCAATACCGGTTGCAAAGGTTCTCTTTAAGTCGGTATCCATCAGAGAAAGCTCTGCTGCTTCATAGTAATATTTATCATGCATATACTGAATCAGGTTCAGTGTATTTACATAGATGTCTACTAACCAGTCCATCATCTTGTCATATTTTGCCATTACTTCATCATAGTCAAGATATTCAGCTGTAATTGGTGCGTAATTTGGTCCTACCTGCTCGCCTGATTTCTCATCAACACCACCATTGATTGCGTAAAGCAGACATTTTGCAAGGTTTGCACGAGCGCCGAAGAACTGCATCTCTTTACCTGTCTGTGTAGCAGATACACAGCAGCAGATTGCATAATCATCGCCCCATACCGGTTTCATTGCATCATCATTCTCATACTGGATTGAGCTTGTTTCAATCGAGATACGTGCTGCATAATCACGGAAGGTCTGTGGCAGTCTGGATGAATAGAATACAGTAAGGTTTGGTTCTGGTGCCGGTCCCATATTCTCTAAAGTATGAAGGAAACGGAAGTCTGTCCTGGTTACCATGGAACGTCCGTCTACACCTGTTCCTGCTACATCAAGGGTTGCCCATACAGGGTCACCGGAGAATAACTGGTTGTAAGAAGGAATACGTGCGAATTTTACCATACGAAGTTTCATTGTGAAATGGTCAATCAGCTCCTGAGCCTGCTGCTCGGTAAGGATTCCCTTATCCATATCTCTCTTAATATAAATATCAAGGAAAGTAGAAACACGTCCTACTGACATTGCTGCACCGTTCTGTGTCTTGATTGCTGCAAGGTATCCGAAGTATAACCACTGGACAGCCTCTTTTGCATTGGTTGCAGGTCTTGAAATGTCATATCCGTAAATCTCAGCCAGTTTCTTCATATCTTCCAGACATTTAATCTGCTCTGCGATTTCTTCTCTTAAACGGATGACATCATCTGTCATCTGTCCGCATCCGCAGTTTGCTTTGTCTTTCTTCTTCTCAGCGATTAAGTAATCCAGTCCGTATAATGCCACACGGCGGTAATCACCTACAATACGTCCACGACCGTAGGTATCCGGAAGACCTGTTAAAATCTTAGCATGACGGACCTTCATCATTTCCGGTGTATAAGCGTCAAATACTGCTGTATTGTGTGTCTTATGATATTTGGTGAAAATTTCTTTTAATTTATCATTTACCTCATAGCCGTAGGTCTCACAAGCCTGAACAGCCATCTTGATTCCACCATATGGCATGAATGCTCTCTTTAATGGTTTGTCAGTCTGAAGACCAACTACCTGCTCTAAATCTTTTAAGCTTTCATCGATATATCCCGGACCATATGCTGTAATTCCGGTTACAACCTCTGTCTCCATATCAAGAACGCCACCCTTGGCACGCTCTTCTTTCTGTAATTTCTGAAGTGCATCCCACAGCTTGTTGGTTGCATCTGTCGGCTCAGCTAAAAAGCTCTCATCTCCATCATATGGAGTGTAGTTGTCCTGAATGAACTGACGAACATTGATTTCTTCTTTCCAGAGACGTCCTTCGAATCCATCCCACTCTTTCATTTCTATCATTGCGATATCCTCCTAAAAAAATGTATTCAGTATGAACACTGAATGGTTACTAAATTTACTGTCAACAGACTTTTTATTCATTGGTTTGAATTAGTCTTGTTTAACTGTAGTTAGTATATACTGACTGTTATTTTTTTGTCAATATCTTTTGGTGTTCAAAATAACATACAAAAAAAAACGAGCCGGTCCTCCAGGTTCATCGCCCAGACGGTCGGCTCGTTTTCGTTATACTTCATGTGGTTTTTCCACTTATCCGTCAGTCATATAACGGTTTTATCATAGACTATTTCTTTTCTGATTGCAATAGCTTATGAAAACTTTTTATCAACTATTTTTTCCGTTTTATCTGTTCTTTCCCTACAATACTTTGGAAAGGAAGTCGCAAAGACGCGGATTCTGTGGATTGGCGAAGAATTCTGCCGGTGTATTCTCTTCCTGAATCTGTCCTTCATTGATAAACATGACACGGCTTGCCACTTCTCTTGCAAATCCCATCTCGTGTGTTACTACTACCATGGTCATGCCATCCTGTGCCAGTTCTTTCATAATCTCTAAGACTTCTCCTACCATTTCCGGATCCAGTGCGGAAGTCGGCTCGTCAAATAACATGACATCCGGATTCATTGCCAGTGCTCTTGCAATTGCAATACGCTGTTTCTGTCCACCGGAAAGCATTGCCGGATAGGTATCTGCTTTATCAGACAGTCCGACTCTCATCAAAAGCTCGTCCGCACGCTTAGATGCCTCTTCCTTATTCATAAGTCCGGTCTGAACCGGTGCCAGCATGATATTTCCTTTTACGGTATAATTTGGAAACAGATTGAACTGCTGGAATACCATTCCAATCTTCTGACGCATCTTGTTGATGTCTACGGATTTATCCGTGATATCTGTTCCTTCAAAAGTAATCACACCGGAAGTCGGCTCCTCTAAAAGATTTAAGGAACGTAAGAATGTAGATTTACCACAACCGGATGGTCCGATGATGGCTACTACCTCTCCCTGGGCGATTTCTGTGGAGATACCATTTAATACATTTACATTTCCAAAGGATTTACACAAATCCTTTACTTCAATCAATACCTTCTTATCGCTCATTTGTTCTCAACCTCGTTTCCAGTTTATGTACACCAGCCGTTAAAATCATAACGATTATCAGGTAGATAATTGCAACACCGAACAATGGTAAGAACGGGTCATAGGTCTGGCTACGGATGATATCGCCACCCTTGGTCAGATCCGGGATTGCAATATATCCACTGATGGAAGTCTCTTTCAGTAAGGTAATAAACTCATTTGCCAGTGCCGGAAGTACATTCTTAAATGCCTGTGGCAGAATAATCAGACGCATGGTCTGCGAATAATTCAGTCCGAGGCTTCGTCCAGCTTCAAACTGTCCTTCGTCTACAGACATGATTCCGGAACGTACAATCTCTGCCACATAGGCAGCCGAATTCAAACCAAAAGCGATTACAGCCACTGCAATCTTATTATCGAGTGCAACCAGAATAATATAGTACATAATCAAAAGCTGTACCATCGTAGGGGTTCCACGCCATATGGTAAGATACACTTTACATATAAAATTCAAAACATTTAATCCACCATGTTTATCATGGGTGGAACGGATAATTGCGACTAAAAATCCAACCACAATACCCAGAAGTACTGCAAGCACTGCAATAAGCAGTGTATTGCCAAGGCCACGTAACAGATAAAGATATCTGTCTTTCTCTATAAAATCCTGTTGAAAGCTGCTTAAAAAATCGCTCAAGGTCTTTCCTCCTATACCGATTATTTATTTCTTACTACAATAACCTGGCTTGCTGTTGCATAAGTATCTGTAAAGTCAATGTTCTTAAGACGGTCTTCTGTTACAGTCATTCCTGCTGCACCAAAATCTGCTTTACCGGAAGATACTGCTGCGATGATTGCATCAAATTCCATATCTTCAATCTCTAAATCATAGCCAAGCTTGTCACAGATTGCTTTTGCGATGTCTGCATCGATACCAACTACATTGTCACCATCATAATATTCGTATGGCTCAAACTGTGCATTGGTTGCCATGGTAAGTTTTCCATTTGGATATTCTGTTCCCTCCGGAGTCTCATATGGATGCTCTCCTGTTTCATCACCAATATAGTTGCTGATGATAGTATCGATTGTTCCATCTGCTTTTAACTCTTCGATTGCTTTGTTGAATTTGTCTGTTAAATCTGTGTTATCTTTTGCGATACAGATTGCATATTCCTCTGCGTCAAAGGTATCATCTAAAATTTTCAAGTCATCATTCTTCTCAACAAATGCCTCTGCAGGCTGCTTGTCGATGATTACACAATCAATTTTACCGGTCTTTAATGCCTGAATTGCATCAGAACCTTTGTTGTAACGCTCTACGGTGCTTCCTTCGTCCTCATATGCTGTTGCATCGGCATCTCCGGTTGTTCCAAGCTGAACACCGATTTTCTTTCCCGGAAGGTCATCCTTGGAATTTACCGTGTTTGCAGCTACAGATGAGCCACATCCTACCATTGCTACTGTCATTGCTGCAGTTAATAAAAGTGCTGCAAATTTCTTCATGTTCTTCATATTTATTCCTCCTCTGATTATAATTATGTGAATTTATATTTCATACAGCATCATAAAATATATCAACATAACGCCTAGTATAGCATGATTCCGCCTATTTCACAAGTACCCGGAGAGTATTTATCTGCATTTAAAAATACATTTTTCCATGTATTTTTAAACAGGCGGTACCTCAGTAGTTTGCATATTCGCTTCATAATTGTTATAATGTGCCAAGAAAAGTGATGATACTTGAGGAGGTTTTTTCATGAAGCGATTTGGCAGAATTATGTTCTGTTTTCTTCCGGCTCTGCTGGCATTTGGCCTGCAGCAGCTTATCTCCATTCCGGCAGTAGGGCTTGCCCTGCTGGGTGGTTTTTATACCAAAGGGGCAACTTCTATCGATGACTGTATGGATGCATTTTTAAATATTATTTCCACCGCCAATTTTAATGCCGGTGTCAGTGCAGCCTACGGTACTGTTGCCCTTGTGATATTTGCCTACTGGTATTATAAAAAGTTCCGGCAGACAGAACCGGAAAATGTACGGAAACCATTTAATATTCCGGTTATCTTCGGCATTCTTATTACTGCAGTAGGATTACAGTATATTACCAATTACATTGTATCTTTTACTGCAGCCATTAACCCGCACTGGCTGGAATATTACAGTAACCTGGTAGAATCGGTGGGACTGGATGAGCCTTCCCTGATTCTGGTTCTCTATTCCGTTCTGATTGGACCTGTCTGTGAAGAACTGATTTTCCGTGGACTGACTTTGAAATATGCAAAAAGAGCAATGCCTTTCTGGGTTGCTAACCTCTTGCAGGCACTGCTCTTTGGTGTGTTCCATATGAATATGATTCAGGGTGTTTATGCTTTTGTGGTAGGAATTGTTCTTGGATTTATCTGCGAGAAAAGCCGCAGCATTTATCCTTCCATGCTTTTCCATATCCTCTTTAACCTCTGGGGAACCTTCTCTCCGGACTGGTTTATGTATAAAGCAGATACCGTTCCGTTCTTCTTCCTGTGGTTCTTTGTTGGTGCAGGACTACTGGTTGCAGGACTGTTCCTCTTTTTCTTTGGAGTAAATAAAAAGTATCCGAAAATTGAAAATTCTTATTATTCTTAATATCCTTTTGCAATTTTCTTTCCCTGCAAAAGGCTCTGGTTTTGATTTACAAAGGAGCGTGTCCGCTCTTTTAATAATAATTTTCGTCCTTCCGGGGTTCTTGTATATACCACATGGTATGGTCCAAGAGCCCTTTTCATATGCTTTTCAAAAATCAGGGCACGCTCCTTTTGTCTTCCGAATATTTCCGGGACACTGTAACACTCTCTTGATGTGCCAAAGATTTTTTCCCGGATAAGAAGATACCTTGGGTTATCAATAACACCCCACAATTCTTCCATGCAGGCAGAATAGGTTGTCTTATCTCTGGTGGTTCCACCTTTAAGCCAGGTACCTACCACAAGTCCGTTAAAGGATTCTACTTCTGTCCTGCAATGGGCACCATCCTCTAATTCCCCGCATTCCCTCAATGCATCTAGCATTGCTTCGCTAAGCTGTTTCATCCGTCTTGCCGGGGTGCTGAATTTAAACAGACGTATCCCTGATAGACAATTCCGGCAAATGCGGCTAACAGCGCAATTCCAAGTAACAGGAAAGCCGGATGATTACCAAGCTTCTGTGCCATCATTCTTCCACTCATTAAGAGTATTGCAAGTATCACCTGTATGATTTCTATACAGACCGCATTAATAAAGATATATCCGGTTTCTATTTCTTTTGCTGCAATTTCATCTATCTGTTCTATTTCCATCTGATTTCGCACTTCCTGTAAGGACTGGTTCCATCGCTGCCTCAATGCATTTCTGTCCTTTGCACGCTCAAGCATCATGCGGTTTGCTTTATCTACCTCATATTTTGATGTTATCTTTGGAATGTCCAGCCGACCGATTCCGCTTTCGATTACATCTTCCCTGCAGGATACTCCTAAAAATGATTCAAACCGGCGTTCCAGCATTTCATAATCGCCCTCTGCATCGGTATTACTCTGCTGTCCCCGCTCTTTTGGAAAAATGCAGGCAAGATGCCAGATGTTTCCAGTCTTATCCGGCTGCTCTCTATCGGTACGGATTGCTCTTCCACGCATCTGGTTACTCAGCATAAAAGACCCTACATAGGTTGCCAGTATCAGGGAATTGATGCACGGTGCATCCCAGCCTTCTCCCAGCAATGACTTGGTTCCAATCAATGTATGAATCTCTCCCTGGCGGAATAACTCCGTCACAACAGCTACGGTGTGGGTGCTCTTTCCCTTTATCATAAGCTGTCCATATCCGGTATCTCCCAGTGGATTCAACGTTCCACTGCAGCCATACTGTGCCAGTAATTCCGGCAGTTTTGCTTCCACTGCCATTGGAACGATTATCACTGTTCCGCTCAGTACACCCAGCCGGATTCCAGTCATGTTCTGCCGCCTTAAATATTCAAAAATCGGCACTGCACCAAGCTCTGTTACCAGTGTATCTTTACTTCCAATCTCCGGCAATTTGTCTTTCTTAATATAATCGCAGAGAACCAGAAGGCGTAAATCATTTCCCAGTGCCTCATACTCAGCCTGCACAATGGTATGGATGCTCTCCATCTTTCCCTGGCTTTTCATAAGTACCTTTTTAATGGCTTCATTATCCCGCAGCGCAACCTTGTTCCGGTAGATGGCTCCTGCCTCTTTTAATTCCTGCAGCAGGCTTTCCCGCTCTGCTTCCATCATGGTATAGGACTCTCTGTCCTCATAAAGAACACCCTGCAGTAACACTTCCATCCAGTGTGCATCCATTCCCGGCAGCTTTCCCTTTGTTCCGATGAGCTTCCTTAAATAACCTGAAAATGGAATCCCTTTTGCCTGGCAGTATACCAGCAGTGCTGTAAAATACTCCGGTTTATCTAAGAACCGCTCACTGTATTCTTCCGGATGCATAAGCCCCTGATGGGAAGATACGATTCTTCGCAATGTCTCATCTGCCATCATTTTCTGCACCTGCATCTGCATCCGTTTCTGATATTCCCTGACATATGCTTCCTCTTCTCTTGTCGGCCAGTTAAAATAAACATAGTCCTGATGCGGGCAGAGACTTCCTTCTCTTACCAGTTCCGGTGTAAAGATTTCTTCATCAATCGGTCCGCACATATCGATATAACGCTTCCACTGTGCCGGTGTACTGTCATAAGGCGGTGTTGCTGTCAATGCAATGATTTTCACATCCGGCAGCTTATCTAAGAAAGTCTCCAGTGCCTTCCACCACTCACTACGAAGGTGATGCGCCTCATCCAGACAAATTGTTGTAATACCGGCTTCCTTTACTGCCTTAAAAATATCGAAATCCCGGTAGTCAACCTGCTCCGTTTCCTTCTCTCCATCTGCTTCTTCTGTCACTCCGCCGGCTGCCACTTTACTGTCTGCCGCATCTACTCCATCCACCGCTTCACTGGCTGCTGCATCTTCCTCTGCCGCTTCCCCGCTGTCCTCTTCCAGTGTGCCCTGTTCCCGCTTCATGGCACTGTACAATGCCTGATAAGTCGTTGCAGTCATCTGTTTCATCTGTTTCAAATTATTGGATAATATTTCCTGCGGATCTGCCTGCTCGGTTAAGAAGCCCTCCTGTATACGCATCAGCCATTGCTGGCGGATGGTAATGCTGGGTGAAAAAATAAGGCAGGGTGCTCCCAGCCTCCGAATCAGTTCTATTCCAAGTGTAGTCTTGCCGGAACCCGGCGCTGCCACAATATGTATCTTTCCATCCTTCAAATACTGCTGTGCATGTAAGAGTACTCTTTCCTGATAATCTCTCCACTTTCCCCGAAATTGCAGGATTCCCTCATATCCTGTGTTCATAAATTTCCCTCCATCATCATTTTGACAAATGCAGTATCGCGATATATCCACGGTTCCTTCGAAAATGGCTCATTTGCTTTTACAATCTCTTCCGGTGTCATCCATTCCAGATGATAGCCTTTTGCCTTCTCGCTTTCTGTCATATGCGGTTCTGTTGTTCTCTCCTCAACTGTGCAGGCAAAGAAATAGGTGTGACAGTGATATATTTTATCTGTTTCAAATAAATCACGGCGTTTTTCTTCTATCTCGCCCAACAGCTGCATACTTCCCGGGCATAATATCAATCCGCCCTCTTCTAATACTTCTCTGGAAAGTGCCGTTTCAAAATCTTCCTCACCATTCATGCCGCCGCCTAATATTTTGCAGTCCCCAGCCCTGCCGCGCTGGACTGCAATTTTTCCATTCTTTTTTATGATTGCCCGGACGCACTTTCTTTCAAATACCGGCATGCCATCCTTATAATCTTTTTTATCTAATACCAGAAGTATCTTACTTTCCGTCATTTTCGTTTCCTCGCTCTTGTCAAAGTTACCTAATCTGCCCACTGAAAACTGTTTACCATGGTCTCTGCTGTCCGTATAGGTACCTTCACCATTTACCCGGGCAGCACTGCCCTGCACCTGCATCATAAGCTGTGAAAGAATAGTCCTTTGTATTAATTTCTCATCATAATATGTAATATCGGTTGAAATCGCATTACTAATAGCTAGTATACCATAAACATACTGTTTTTGGGAAGAAATGTCCTATTTCATCCAATAAACAGCTATCTTGTCGCTTTCCACTCTCCAAAGTCATAGTAAGCAGTTGGTTTATCACCAAAGATACCTCCTCTTACTGCCAGCACAAAGTTTCGCTTAGCAAGCACTTGATGCGTTTCTTCTACGTATGCATATTGTCAAGTGTATATGTCATATTTTATATTCAAAATAAAAAAAGCTGCTACTCTCTAAAAAATAACAGCCTTTCTTACTATATCAGCCTTTTGGAATTTGACCATCGACATACAGAATGTGATTAACTAACCACTCTGTGAGATATTTTAAAATTCCCATAATCTGTTCATCTTGATCTTCTACCTCATCATTGTGATATTCCATAAATTCATCAAGTTTATGTATAAATTCCTGATGTTGAACTTTCTGTGTAAATATCTTCTTATAATTAATAGATTCCACCAAAACATTCCCTAATTTTCTTGGAAATATCAGAATCAACAAAACCTTTCTGTGCCATGTCATCGAGCATCTCACACGTTTTTTCGTGCGATAAACCTTTCTTATATGGTCTGTCCTCGGTTAATGCCTGATAAATATCAATACATGCCATAATACGTTCCGGCTCATTTAATTCAGCTGCGGTTTTTCCAAAAGGATACCCTTTTCCATTTAATTTTTCATGATGGAAAGCTGCCCAGTCTCGTATTTCTTCAAAATCATTAACCTCTGATAATATAAGGTATGTATAGCCAGCATGATTCTTCATTTTTGAAAATTCATCATCCGTAAGCTTATCCGGTTTTTCCAAAATTTCATTGCCTACTGCCATCTTCCCAATATCATGCAGTGCACCAGCCAGATAAATTTTTTGCACATTAATAGAATCATATCCGATATATTGAGCAAAAAAAGCTGCTTTTTCAGCCACTCCTATAGAATGTCTGCTTGTAAAAGAAGATTTATAATCTACAATCTTTGCAAAAAAATCTGCGACATTTTTACACGTTTTCCAATCAAAAACCCGTTTTTGTCTTGGGATAATCTCCCATAGCTTCATTTCAAAAGAATTATCACTTAAACATATAAATGATTCAGAATGTGTGAATGCATGAAAAAAGGCATTCACACATTCTGAATCGAATAATCCATCCCTATTTTTTAAAAGGTACTGACATATAAAATTCCAACTGTTATTTCCAGATCCCGTGTTATTTCCTATAATATCAATGGTATCTGCAAGATGAATAATCCTTGCAAACAATGGAATTTGATTCCACTTTTTTTGAAAAGGACCAGTTCCATCGGCATGTTCATGATGATACAAAATCACATTTGACACATCTGTTTTAAATGGAATTTTAGTAATATTTTTTTCACCATAAATACAATGAAGATTTGTTTTTTTCTCGGATAAATCTTTTTTACAATGAATGACGGAATCCTTTTTCAGTCTTCCGAAATATATTGTGTCAAAGCATTATCATGCAGTAAAGCACACATGGCTAAATCTTGTAATTCATCACCTTGAATTTTCCAATATTCAGCCATGCGTATACTTATATAAGCCACTCTTTTTCCATGTTTGTTTTTGATATTTACCAACTCTGCTTCTATACAGTCCAAAGCATAAGAACAGGCTCCTGCAAGTCCGATGATATCTATACTTAGTTCTTCTTTCATTGGTATAATCCTATCATAATACATTTATGCTTCTGAGAACTGGTCTTTTCCTACAGAGCATAACGGACATTCAAAATCTTCTGGAATATCCTCCCACTTTGTACCAGGTACAATACCACCTTCTGGATAGCCCTTCTCCTCATCGTATTCCCATCCGCAAACATCACATACGTATTTCATTCGTTGTCCCTCCTTGTAAATATATTAATACACAGCCTATATTACTGTTATATTTGTGTTGTTCTGTAACCTTAATATGTATAAATGCTTTTAGCATTTCCATAATCCATGCAGGTTACAATATGCATATACTTCTTCTACCTGTTCACCATCGCAAAGACAAAAATCTGCTACCGGCTCCTGCCCTGGATTTAACTGTTTTCTGTATATTCCCTGGTTTGTATTTAATGTAATCCACTCAATGAAATGCTCTTCAAGCATTGGATGTTTTGTCTCTCCGACCACGACATGAACATGACTGCCTTCTATCGTATATACAGGTACATGCTTCTCGACAGCAGCATCTGTCACTCCGGCTTTTAATTCCTGCATAGGTTCTCCGCAACAAATTACAGGTACACCCTTATCCTTTACCTTTTCAACAATGTTTCCACAATGCTTACAAATATAATATCTTACTTCCATGCCTTTTTCTCCTTCCATGTGTAAAATTTATAATTCAATTGTCTCCATAATCTTTTTCAATGAATCTGCAGATTCCTTAGCTTTAACGCTTCCTCTCCACTTAAATTAATAGGTATATCAGACTCAATACCATCTGCACCTACAATAGCTGGCATACTTAACGATACTCCGTCAATATCATATACTCCATGCATCATGTGTGATACAGGAAGTATTGATTTTTCATCTCTCATAATCACTTCGCAGATTCTTTTTACAGACATTGCAATTCCATAATATGTAGCGTGCTTTTTGTTTATAATCTCATAAGCACTGTTCTTGACTGCTGTAGCTATTTCTGCCGTGTTTTCCTTGTGCTTGTAATGTCCACGCATTTCACACATTTCACTTAATGGAACACCAGATACATTGGCTGATGACCATGCTACAACTTCGCTGTCTCCATGCTCACCTACTATAAATGCATGAACACTCCTGCTGTCCACAGATAAATGCTCACCAAGCTTATATCTTAATCTGGCACTATCTAACACAGTACCCGATCCAATAACCCTGTTTTCTGGAAGTCCTGATAACTTTATGGCTACCTGAGTCAGGATATCTACCGGATTCGCAACTACAAGCATGATACCTGCAAAATTTCTCTTTGCTATTTCAGGAATGATTGACTTAAATATTGCTACATTTTTATTTACGAGATCAAGCCTTGTCTCTCCCGGTTTCTGTCCCGCTCCGGCAGATATGACAACAATTGCAGCATCAGCCACATCATCATAATCTCCGGCATATATTTTCATCGGACTCGCAAATGGAATACCATGACTGATATCCATCGCTTCTCCTTCTGCCTTGTTCTTATCTGCATCGATAAGGACAATCTCTGTAAACAAGCCACTCTGCATCAGAGCAAATACCGATGCAGAACCAACAAAGCCACAGCCTATCATTACTGCTTTTTTTGAATTAATCACTTTCTTCTTCGTAATAATCTCATCTCCTTAATAATTCTCTTCATGTACTTCAAAATAGCTCTGTGGATGATTACATACCGGACATACTTCAGGCGCCTTAGTTCCTACCACAATATGTCCGCAGTTACGGCATTCCCATACCTTAACTTCGCTCTTTTCAAATACCTGTGCAGTTTCAATATTCTTAAGAAGTGCACGATATCTTTCCTCATGGTGCTTCTCAATCTCACCTACTGCCCTGAATTTTGCTGCAAGCTCAGGGAATCCTTCTTCCTCAGCTGTTTTAGCAAAGCCTTCATACATATCTGTCCACTCATAATTTTCGCCTTCTGCCGCTGCCGCCAGGTTTTCCTTTGTATCACCAATTCCTGCTAATTCCTTGAACCACATCTTTGCATGTTCTTTTTCATTATCTGCAGTCTTTAAAAACAATGCTGACATCTGCTCGTAACCTTCCTTTTTCGCTACAGAAGCAAAATAGGTATACTTATTTCTTGCCTGTGATTCCCCTGCAAATGCCTCCTGCAAATTCTTCTCTGTCTGTGTTCCTGCATATTTGTTATCTGCCATCTATTTTACCTCCGTCTTCTTTACAACTTTTTCTCCCTGCATTTTTGGCAAATGCCTTTAAATGAAATATCATAATCCACAAATTCAATTCCATGAGTGTTATGAATTCTTTCCAGCAAATTCGGTATTTGATCCATATCCACATCAAAAATTTCACCGCACTTTATACATCTTACATGGTAATGATTTTTCAATGTAAAATCAAATCGGTTCGGTCCATCCGGAACTTCAACCTTTCTTAATGCACCTTCCTCTACCAATATATCAAGATTTCTATATACAGTTCCTTTTCCAATTGTTGGATATGCTTCTTTTATAAATTCATACACTTCATTTGCCGTAACGTGTCTTCTCATTTCGTATACGGTATTTCTTACAAGATCTTTTTGAATGGTATTTCTCCTACTTGTCATTTGTCCTCCTTATTAGGATTAGTTCTTAATAAGGATTATATATCACTATCATCCTGTTGTCAATAAAAAATAGTAATAATTCTCATTATTATAAAAGATGCCAAACTGAGCATCTTTTACCTGAATAACTATTTTATTTTGCGTTCAAATACATATTCTGAATCTGAAGATAAATCAGACCTAAACGAATATCCGAGTCTGTCAAATTTCTGAATCTCCACCGGATTTTCAATATTATTTTCCGCTATGAATCTGACCATTTCACCACGAGCCATCTTGGCATAGGTACCTTTTGTTACCAATTTATCTCCGGATAACTCACAAAATACAATCGTAATATATCTGTCCTGTGGTGTCAGATACTTTTCTATACATTTTGAGTATTCTTTTGATGCAAGATTAATGATAATCCTACTGTCATCGATTACTGAGCGGTATAACAATTCTCCCCAGTACTCATACAGATTTTTTGCATCTCCAATTCCAACCTTTGCCTGCATTTCAAGACGATAAGGAGTCACACCATCCATTGGTTTTAAAATTCCATAAAACGCAGACAAGATTCTTAAATGATTTTGCAAATACTCAAACTGCTGGTTTTCAAACACAGATGGTGCCATATATTGAAATGCAATCCCTTCATATGCTAAAACAGCCGGAGTAAGCCTGTTATAAAGATCCATATTTTCCAATCTGTTAAAGTTCTGCTCTGCAATCTTGTCATTACATTTCCAGATAGCTTTCAGTTCTTCTTTTGATTTGCTTTTCATCCAGTTTAATACTTCTGCTGTCCTATCAATATAGACAGGCAGTTCAACCGGTGCTAAGTTATCGGTATCTACAATCATCTTTTTTGCAGGTGATAAAATAATCTTCATTATACCAATTCCTTAAGCATATTTTCAGGATCATCTGCCGCCTTGACTTTATCATTTGCCTTTATAATGATTCCCTGCTCATCAATAAGATATGTAGTTCTTACTACACCCATAGATACTTTTCCATAATTTTTCTTTTCTTTCCAGACATCATATGCTTCAATAACTTTACGCTCCGGATCTGCTAATAGCGTAAATGCCAGTCCGTATTTTTCTTCAAATCTCTTGTGAGACGCTACAGAGTCCTTGCTTACTCCGAGAATAACAGCTCCCTTCTCAGTAAACTGTGGATAACGCTCAGAAAAGCCACATGCCTGCTTCGTACATCCTGGTGTATTATCCTTTGGATAAAAATATAGGATCACTTTTTTTCCTGCATAATTGCTTAATTTATGCATTTCTCCATTCTGATCCGGCAATTCAAAGTCCGGTGCTTTTTTTCCTACTTCTAACATATTTTATACCTCCAAATTGATTAAGCTGTTTCCAAAATAAATATCTCTGGATCATTAACAATATTATACATTCCATCCATTACTTCCGACAAGCAGGGAAAGAAAAATAATCAATCCAAATACAAAAGGATGTATCACGATAATTCTTGCATTACCTTGACACATCCTTTCGTGTTGTATTTTTTATTCTTCTTAATGACAGCTATGGTTTCCACATCCATGCTCACCACATGTATGTCCATCCCCATGGAACACGGAAGGTCCAGAATCGTTTGATGGCTTCACGCAAGGATGATGCTCCGGCGATTACCTCCAGGTCATTTTTTCTGGCCTATGCATCCGTCTGCTGTTCCTCGAGCTTCTCATAAAACCGGTAACTGTTCTTACCATTCTGTTTGACATAATACAATGCCTTGTCCGCTCTCATATAATATTCTTCAAAGTTTCCTCCCTGTCTGCACATGCACAGACCGCAGGACAGGGATGCCGGTGAGTCTCTGCCGTGAGATTTTTTGCCGCACCAAAGCTTTCAAACAGCTTTCTCATCCGCATGTTCATCTCTTCTTCTGATGCCTCCGGCAGATAGAACAGGAATTCATCTCCTCCCAGCCGGCAGACCACTGCGTTCTCCATGCACTCTGTGAGCATTGCTCCTACCAGCCTGAGAGCACAATCCCCCGCCTTATGTCCATAGACATCGTTGATCTTCTTAAGATTATCCATATCGACAAATCCCAGACAGCCATCATGCTCCTGCATTTTCTCAAGGATCAGCTTTTCACCCTTATGACGCATAGGAAGACCTGTCAGATAATCCAGGCTTTCCCTGGCCTCTTTCTGCCTGGCCAGCTCCAGCTCGCGGATGCGGTCCATTGTCTGGATCAGCGTAACGACCAGCAGGGCCACCAGTCCGGTTGCGATAAAAATCCCTGACATTGACACCACTCGATACACCTCTGTCACCTCCAGCATGACTGCAATCATGGCAACTACCAGTCCGATCAGCGGAAGCTTGTAATGTTTCGCCGTTCCCTTGATGAGATCCCGGCAAATGGTGATAAATATTGTCAGGAACGTTCCTGCGATCACTAGGTGGGACAAGAACATTGTCGAGATAAAATCTGCGATATTCAGTAGCTGTAAGGACGTGCATAGTACAAAGTTCACACAGGTGATACACTCTGCCACATGATAGACCTTCCGGTACCTTCCCTGCTGCACACTGTCAATATAGAACATGAGCGGAACCGGGCAGAGCATCACAACGAAGAAGCACATATTCGACAGAATAGAAGCATTGGAAACGAACAGCTGGCGCAGCTTCGATTCTCCCAGCATCCACACTGCTCCCAGAATCATGCACCATCCCAGGTACTCCAGATCAAATCTCGTCTTATATATAATATCAAGCACCAGACTGATAATCAGCACGACCAGTCCGGCAAACAGCATGGTGCAGGCGATCAGAGTTACCATAAAATAGCAGTGGAGCATATATGCCCAGATATCTGATTTGTCCCCACAATATACCGTGTTGACGACACCGGAATACTTGTCGGTAAAGGACTGCAGTTCAATCCGCACTTCCTGCCCCGCATCCTCGCCGGATGTCTCGCAGAACACATACCCACTGGCAGAATTTTTCCCAAAAGGTCTGGTATTCTCCGTATCATACACCGCCCTCAGTTCCCCACCGATGTAAATGCGCACATTCTCCAGAGAGGACCTGATGGCGATCGTATTTTCATGATAATCCTGTGGGAGCACCGACCGGATGACCAGAGGCTCTCCGGCAGGCACATCACATTTGCCCGGAACCGGGATTTCCTCTTTGGTTCCGTCTGCCAGCACCCGGTAAAAGGTTCCGGTATAAGTAATGCTTTCCTCCGTGACCGTTTCCCTTTCACTTGGGTAAATATATTGTCCCAAAAGGAATGCCGCAAGCAGCACACATATCACCACATAAAATAAAATTCTTTTATACTTTCGGATTGTATATTTCTCTTCTGTCAACTTTTCTACCTCATTAAATGATACCGGGACAGCCCGGCTTTTATTCCCTTATCGGGGTTCTGTCCATGATCTTTCCCCCACTTATGAACAAGTCTATCACAAGCGGCAGGAAAAGCAACTATCCATTTCGCTCTGTAAAATGTTTATGGAAAATTCATTCGACAAATCATGCTTTCCGAACTAAAATAGGAATGCGATATGATAATTTCATAATCCTATGAAAGGAGACAATATGATATGAAGAATAAAAAATATTCCATCGTTTATAGCAGCTTAACAGGTAATACCAGGGTGCTGGCTGATGCGATCCACGAGGCATTACCTCAGGATGAATGTGAGTATTTCGGTGTGTCCGACACAGTGATTCCTTCTTCCGAACTGCTCTATATCGGATTTTGGACAGACAAGGGTAATGCAGATACCAAGACATTACAGCTATTATCGCAGTTAAAGAATAAACAGATTTTTCTGTTTGGAACTGCAGGCTTTGGTGGCAGTGATATCTATTTTTGGAAAATCCTGAGTCAGGTTAAGCAGTTCGTTGATGCAAGTAATGTTATCGTCGGAGAGTATATGTGTCAGGGCAGAATGCCACAGTCTGTCCGGGAACGCTACTTGAAAATGAAGGATGCTCCCGATCATCCGGCAAATCTTGATGTATTGATCCAGAATTTTGACTGTGCATTGTCTCACCCTGATGCAGATGACCTGGAGAAACTCAGACAAGCCGTTAGGAACTCATCCTTCTGATAAGACCATAAAATAAGGCAGCCCCACATATCTGAGGCTACCTTACTCTCTTTATTTAACATTGATGCCACTGACATATTGCTGTAGAAACTGTTTCTTTCCACATGGTCTTCCAAAATAATATCCCTGCAGATAATCAACCTTCATTTCTTTCATTTTCAGAAGCCATTCTTTTTCCTCGATGCCTTCTGCGCATATCCTGACGTTAATACTATGTACCATTGGGATGATATTTTTATATAATTCATAATCCCTCGCACTGTTCATCGCCTTGGCAGTAAAATCCCTATCCATTTTCACGTAACTTGGATTCATATCACGGATACAATGAAGATTCGAATATCCTGTTCCAAAATCATCGACCACAAAGGGAATTCCGTTCTTGTCCAGAGTTTTACGAAATTTACAGAACGAAGGTGTCATATCCATAAATCCGCTTTCTGTCATTTCAACACATAAGCATTCCGGTCTCTTCCAATAATGGGATAAACTCTATCGGTGAAACAAACTCCCGCCCTTCTTCCGTTATCATGTCGTAAAAAGACCTCATAGTCATCCTGGTCAAAAATATAGAATCCATTTTTAGCCATGCTTTTTGCCTGTTTCAAGGCAAATTCAAACTTTTTGCGGCATTCTTCGGTTCCCTCACAAAATGTTGCTGCATCTATAACACCAATAGAAATAGAAAATATAGCTTCATAATTTTCGGCTACTATGAAATTATGAAGTTTATCTGTGATCTTTTCTTTCAGTACCACAGCGTCTTCGGAGGAAGAAGCTTCCAGATCCACGATCACATACTGGTCCGCAACCAGATGGTAAAGCTTTTGATTATCAGAAAGACAGCTCTCCATGCAGTCGGCAACACTTTTTAAGATATGGTTACCATAATCCGCTCCTCTGGAACTATTGATTGCTCCGAAATCATCAATTCCTATATGCATAAAAAAACCCTTGGAAATGGGTTCCTTTTGTGCACGCAGGTAATCTCTGCAAAGGACTCCATGCCTCATTTTCATTCTGTAATACTTCTTTTGCATTTACTGGCATACTCCCCAATATTGCCAATACTATCACACAACAAATTACTTTTTTTATTCTATACATCTTTTTTAACCTCCTTTGTAATCTCTACTTCCTCTACGCCCGGTATCCATGCATTTTTCCATAATACCCGGTGTCCCAAATACCAGATTTGAATATGTTGTCCTTCTTTAATATCTTTAAAACTTCCGGCACTTCCATCCGGTAATGTTACCGGGATTGCATCATCCTGTGCCAGACGATATACCTTTCCGGGATTTTTTCCATTTGCATCTGTCTCTCTTACATAAATCACCTCACCCTTCGATTCAACCACTGCATTCATGCATAAATGATATTCTAAAATATAATTTTTCTGAATGTTCTCTACACTGTATCCGATTAAAACTCCAAATAGCACAAACAGAATACACAACACCCACCGGTACTTTCGTATCTGTCTTTTTTTCTCCCTCTTTGCAATATCTATAGTATCTTTTACCAGCTCATTTACCGTATGCTCTGCCCTGCCAGCCTCTTCTCCCCGGATAATATCAGCAACATCCACCTGAAATACCTGTGCCAGCTCCTCCATTAATTCAATATCTGGAAATGAGATTCCGCGCTCCCATTTCGAAACTGCTTTGTCTGAAATATGAAGCTGTTCTGCAAGCTGCATTTGTGTCCAGCCTTTCTTTTTCCGAGGTTTCTGATATATTCGCCTGTTTTTTCTTTATCCATACCCATCCTCGTCCGTTTGCCGGACTTCTTCTCCTCCCTGATATTTTGATACCTTTATTCTATATGAATTTCGATATTTTTGCACTCTACTCCTGGTTTAGTGCGTATAAAAAATACAGGATTCAAGGTTTTCCCTCTCTTCCTGCATTGCCTGCTTTTTGATTATCTCTCCAAACCTCGTCCATTTCCGATTTGTGCCTCCTATTTTTCAGACTGTAATTTCAATTTGGTTATCTTCGAATGCAACAATACAACTTTCATAATAACCATCTCCAGTCTTTCTTGGACCGCTGACAACTTCATAACCATCTGCCTTTAACTCTGCCGTCAAAGTATCAACCTTTTCTTTGCTGCCTACGCTAAAAGCAATGTGCGCATATCCGGTACGAGTAAGCTCTTTTGGACAATCCGACATTTCTGGTTTATTCATAATCTCTATGCGTGTATCATCATCAAATGAAAGAAAATAAGAGCGGAAATCCGTCTGAAAATTATGATATCCATCGTTTGATTTTGCATCAAAATATTTCACAAAAAAATTTCTTGCTTCTTCCAGATTATTTACATATAATGCAATATGTTCGATTTTCATAGTTTGTTTTTCCTATCTTCTTATTAATTTTCTTTTCCTGTTCTGTTTCCATTTTAACTTCTTTTATATGTGAATACAACTCCAATTACAGATGCAATAAGAACAAATGGTGCAATCCTCACAAGCAGGAAGTTAACTGATACTATCATAAAATCTTTGCAACACAATCGCCAACTCTTCCGGGGCTTCTATGTTTGCTTCATGACCTGTTTTCATAAGTTCATGGAAGTAGGAATTGTTCAGATAATGGCAAAGTTCTTTTGAAGTTTTTTTGTTTGCATTGTCCTTCTCTCCACAAACGATTAATACCGGACAAGACACCTTATGCAGTGAGTCACTGAAATCTAATTCAGCCATCGTACCACATAGTTTAATAACATCTGCTTTTTTGAAGCCCATTTTATTGAATGCCGAATTCGGCATAAGATGAAACAATATATTCTGAACTTTCAATAATTTTCGGGGCATTTTATATTGTGCTGCAATTAATACGAGTGCCTTTACTTTATCTGGGTGGTCTATCGCATAATTAAGTGCCAAAACAGCTCCTAGAGAAAGCCCACATAAGACAATTTCTTCGTTCTCCTTGTCGCATTCTGATGAGAATGCTGAATATAATTCCTTATATGTAGCAGATTTCCTTTCTAACAGCTCTGATAAACTCAAACTGTAACTGCTTTTCGATACTTTCGTTTCTTTTATTACTCTATTCCAACTGTCTGGTTTTTGCCCTAGTCCATGCAAATATAAATACTTCATATATTGTCACTCCGTCAAATTTTGATTTCTATTTTTGTTTCCATAGCATAGTGTATTCTTTTTCACCAGTAACTTCATCCAAACCTTTACATTGAATAATGAACCCTTCTCTTTGGTAAAAAGAAATTGCTCTGGCATTCTTCTGGTATACATTTAATTGTAATCTATCTTTTTATCCTTAATATA
>NZ_QTVB01000069.1:0-6831 GCF_003435965.1 Roseburia sp. AF42-8 | reverse complement strand
TGGGCAGGTTGTTTAAATCCCTGCCCGCTGGAATGTTATTATAATAGTCAGAATTATTTACAGTAACCATATTATCCCCCTGCCTTATATAAGTCTTATAATCTGTATCATGTAAATCATACTGGAACCTTATCGATAAACTTTTTTCATTTTATTTTCCACATTTTTTCTTCATTATTCGGAGTTCTTCCGACTATGTCACCTATTAGATTTCTCTCAGCCTCAATATGATATGTAATTACTATTTTATTTGTAAATCATAGTACTAACATCATCAAATCTTAATGCTCATCAATAACTGCTCTCTATTAGGCTGAATCATTGTATATTTCTCCTTAAATGAGGTAATTGCACCATACATCTTCTTTCCTAAGTTTTCAGTAATCTCATCCTTCCCCCTGGTTTTTTGCTCCTCAATGTAAGCCGATGCCAAAGTTGACCTTGTGGTAATTTTTGAAATTTTATTCATTTCTTCACCAATAATTCCACGGGCATGCTGATTGGTTGTCTCCATTGTCACAAAGTCATCCACTTTTTTTTATATGCAGCATCTAAATTGCTTAACTCTTCATCCTTTGTAAGCTTACGAGGTCCATTTTCATCAGCTACATATATTTCTCTGGTTCCATTTTCATAGCCCTTCACAATTTCATCATATAATTCTGCGTATGCTTTAACATAATTATTTGCCTTGTCAGTAATATTTAAGGCACTTTTTCCTGTATCAACATTTTGATTCTGCTGTGCTGCCTTCTTTTGAATTTCATAACTATAATCAATATCACTGATTTTTTTACTCGCTAACAGTTCCTTTCTTTGAACCACATCATCATATTTTTCCTGTCCACTCTGCTGTATACGATTACGATAATACTCCAATCCCTCATTAGAAATCGAAAGCTTCACTGATTGCCCCACTGTATGTTTTTCGTTTGTCTGACTATTTCCTTTCTGTACTTTATCAGTATTTTTTTCCATTATTGAATTCGTATTATTCATGTAATTAGATATTTTCATATCCTATTTTTCCTCCTTAAAACCCATTATCTTAGTTTCACCTCGTGGCTCACAAATAAATCTATCTATAACTTTATATCTACTGACTTCCTGCCACTCTCAACAGACTCTCTTGTAATGCCATCCAATGCACCCTCCGGTATTGGTTTACCAGCTTTCCATGTATGATCAGCGGCTTTTGCTGCTTCTGCAAATGCCTGTCTGTATTGATGTTCATATTGTTCCATTGTCCAGCCTGCTGATAAACGGTCATCTTTATCCATTTTTCTATATAAATTGTTATATACGCTCTCTCTTTTGGTAGTATCACCATTTAAAGTACCGTTTTCATTTAAGAATTCTTTCTTTGCCAGTTCAAACATTTCTTCCCGGCTGCTCTCTGGAATAGAAATGATATGTTTATAACTGTTTCTGTTCTCATCCGTTACAGCAAGTCCTGTTAATCCGGTATTCGGATCAATCCAGTCTCCATTTTTGTCATACTGGCTCATCAGGTTCTTAATTGCCTGAACATTTGTAAACATTGCACCGTTTCCATTTTTCATCATCTCACTCAGTGCTGCTTTATACTTTTTACTGTTTGTGTCGATCCCTGCTGCTTTTAATTGTTTCTGTACAGAACTGCTGTTCATTTGGGACAACTGAATATTGTTGACCAAATTTGTTTTTGATGTTCCAAATGTCGTTTGAAATAAAAAACCGTAGTCCGTAATTCTTGACATAATCGAAACCTCCCATCATTAAATTTTTTATATCTATCATCCGCTTTATTTTTCTTTTTCTATCGACAACCCACTTCTAATATTTTACCTTTTCTGCACCAAGTACGATTTTTTTGCACGAAGTAAGACTTTTTACCAAAAAAGAGCACGAATGCTCTTTTTATGAATTGAGGAATAACTCAGCAATAAATTTATTTCCATCACTTTTCAATATTAAATTTCCATCATATTTTTTTACACTGCTCTGAACATTCAGCAGTCCTATTCCACCGCCTTTTCCTTTCGCTGATACCGGAAAACCATTTTTCCACTTTACCTCTCCGCAGTTATTTTCGATGCTGGCAGCTATCATTTTATGGTATGAGCCAATCTTAATCGAAATATATTTCTCTCCTTCCAGCTTCTCTGCTGCCTCAATCGCATTATCTAATAAATTTCCAAAAATAGTTGTAATGTCGATTGGTGCAAGGAAATTCAGATTCACATTATCCACCTTTATGGTTACTGAAATACCTTTTTCCCTCATAACGGATTCTTTATCGGTAAGAAGAATGTTCAAGATCGGATTTTCTGTGTATTGAACCGGAATGAGCGGCTTTAACAGTTCTCTGATTTCCGCTGCATATTCTCCTGCCGTATTCCCCTGCTCTGCACCATATAATCCTTCGATTGCTTTAATATGCTTATTTACATCATGTAATATGTGGACGGTTTGATCATATTTTTTTGTCTGCGTCAAATAGTATTCGTATTGTACCTTTGCCTGTTGCTCTAAAGCGATGAGCTGCTTTTCATAATAGTTCTTTTCATCTGCCATTTTAACAAAATATAAAAGGTATAGATCTGCCAGAACAATACACCCCATATTGACTGCACATAAGTAATTTTCTTCTCCATTTTTAAAATTCTCTACAATTACACCCATGTTAATCAGATTGTATAGGAGTATAATTCCATACATGATGTACCTTGTCTTTGCATAAGGAATATCGCTCTTTTTCACAAACCTGTTTATGAATGTATAATACAAAAAAATAAGTATTACTTTTGAAAATGTTACCTCAAGGCAGTAAAGCATCGTTTCATTCACATTTTTTATATCTGCTGCCTGCAAAATACATTGTAAAAGAATCACTCCTAATGATTCACAAACAGACATGCAAAATACCAATGCCTCACATTCAATGATACGTCTTAACGGTTTATCCATATCCTCATAATACAGAGCATATGCTATTATCCCCGTCAACACGCCCCAGACCACCAAATTTAATATGGAATGATTGAGCATATTGATACAGGTTGTAAAAATCACTGTGACAGCCTCGATCACAATATATGCATATCTATTTTGACTGCTCCTTTTATACTTTCCATTCATAAACTGGAACAGTATGTTACTTATGATAAAACAGGAAAGAGCATTACATAATATCAGTAAAATCGTATTCATCGTTTCTCCTATGAATTTTTCTGCAAAAATTTATTTACTTCTTCTCTAAAATCGCTGCTTCTCTTTTGCGCAATCTGGAGTTCTTTTCCATTATCCATATAAATGGTAAAGCCTTTTATTTTTTCAATATGCCTTAAATTAACCAGATTTCCCCTGCAATTCACAACAAAATCATAGGGCTGCAGTTCTTCAACCAGTTTTTCAAAAATGCAGTCATACTCATATGTGATATCAGACAACGCTATCAGTACTTTTCTTGATCTTTTTATGTATTCAAAATATAAAATGTCCCTGAGTTTCAATTTAATCGACAGATACTCTTTCCCATTGCTGTCCGTCACTTTATAAAAATCCTTTTCTGCTCCGGTATCCGGCAGTTGATCCAGCAGTTCCAACATCTGCGTTTCCAATTTATCATATTCCAATGGCTTACATAGAAATGAAAATGCGTGAACTTCGTTAATGACCTGCATACAATATTCTTCATAACTCGTAATATACACTAATTTCACATCCGGAAATTTTTCCTTTAATTTTCTCCCCAGTTTAATACCATTCAGTTCTTCCATCGAAATATCTAAAATTCCGATATCAATGTTGCTGATATTTTCAAGCATTTGATTTGCAGACGCAAATTGCTCAATATGATAAGCAATCTTTTGACTTGTAAAAATCTTATGCAGCATAGTCACTGCACACTCAAGATCTGCTATATCGTCATCACAGACAACAATTTCCAGCATATTACTCACCTTCTTCCTATCTTCCTACTATATCGGTAATTTTTATTTTTCCATTAAATAAATATAAAGTACTCTGCATATTATCTAAATAGGCTCTAAATAAATATCATATATATAGAAAATGTGCCATCATCTTGACGGCACATTTCCTATATTTTCCCCCCAAATTATATTGCTACAGTATAGAATACCATTGTCTGTCCATACTATCAGCTTCATACTGATATGTAATCAACTGATTCATGTCTTTTAAACCCGCCATTTCTATTAGGTTCTATCATTATATTATAGTTTTCATATTTTTATAGTATCCTGCATTATCCATAACACTATTATTGCCAGATGTACCCACAGTACTTACCTCAGAGTCCGAAATATTATACCCTGCCTTAAATGCAAGAATATCCTCCAATCCATATTGATTTTTATAATCCGTCAGCATATAGATATTATCTCGTATTTCCTCATATTTCGCATTGGCTTCCTGGGAGTTCATTATTTTACACATTTTCTCTGGAAGTCCGGTAATCTTCCCATTGTCATCTACGTTTATATCGTCAAATGAATACTGTCCATTTGTTGCTTTCTGAATGAACTGTTCCACTTCATAGTAAGCATTTACTAATCTATATTGTGTGTTAGAAATATCTGCTGTCTGAATATATTTTTCCCACATATCATCAGCAAAATTTTCCGATATCATATTTTTTATCTGTTCTTTGTTTTCTTCTGTAATGTCCCCGTTAATCGTAATAGTTCCAGATACATCTATTTCAATTTTCCATGATGTATCTGGCAGTTCAATTCCTTTTTCATTTGCTATTCTTTCTATTTCTGCATAAAAATCGTTTTTTATATAATTCGACTTCTCTGCTCTCTCATAATCAGATAAATTGGCAAATATTTTCACATATGCCATTTCCGACACACTTAACTGCTCCCCCTTTTTCATCTTATTTAATAATTCTTCTACACTATCCGTTCCCGAATATTTTTCATCTTCCGGCAACGCTTCAAATTGCATCTGATGTAATTTGTCAATTTCGCTTTGATATGTTTTTTCATATTTCTGCTTTATTGCATTTTTTTCTTCTGAATTATCTGCATTTGCTATTTCTTGTGAGTGCTGCACATTACTACTTGAAGTATCCCTGTTTTTCGTTTCCGTAATTTTTATTCTATAGGAACCTTCCCCGGAATCCGATGTCATATTGGAATTTTCTACTCTGATCACATAATCTGATGTAACGCAGTCCCAATTAGGTACCGTAAGCTGTTTATTACCATGTCCATCATCTGTCGCTATTCCAATCTGATTGCCATATAAATCGTACAATACTAAATTATATGCCTGACTATTCTTGCTTTCCAATGAAATCGTTATCTCTGAAGATATACCCATTTTAGAGTAAAAACTTTTTTGCGGATAAGAAAAAGAATAGTAATCTACATCATATTTTGAATCGATTGTTCCCTCTAAATAACTTTCATTATTATGCAACAATGTTCCTATATCATATGTACTGTAATAGCGATCTACCTGATCATCGTATTTCGTATGCTGATGATAACTATCATTCTTATTTGTTTTGGCATTTTCTATTAACACCGTTTGCTCATTTAATTCTTTCATCGGCGATTTAAAACTTTTTGCTGCATTTCCTGTCTCATATATTTTACTATCTACTATTCCGCCACCTATATAATGTACATAGTGTCCCATCTTATCGTCACCTCTTGGAATCCACGGATGGTATAAAAATACCATCCGTAATTTATTTATCTTTCTAAATATTTAGCCCACTATTATTCCGAAAGGAACTAAATAATCCAATGTCATCTGTGTCATTGTAGTGCAACTAGCATTTACATAAGAAATACCACTTACCCAATGTACTGTAACAGATGTTGCATAGTTTCCATCAATTGATCCTGATGGTGGATTATTGTCAACCAAGTCACTCCACCAACCTGCTGGTTGTTGATTTTCCTCCATTAATAGCATTCAGCTTAGTAGTTGTCTTACTATAAAAACTTGAAGCTGCAAATACTGGTGTTACAAAAAGCAAACAAACCATCATACTTACAACAACTGCCATAAACGTTTTT
Source organism: Roseburia sp. AF42-8 (assembly GCF_003435965.1). Lineage (NCBI taxonomy): Bacteria > Bacillati > Bacillota > Clostridia > Lachnospirales > Lachnospiraceae > Roseburia > Roseburia sp. AF42-8. The sequence continues at coordinate 787 of NZ_QTVB01000069.1, read as the reverse complement.
CTTGAAACCGTCTTTTTAGCTTTTTCTGATATTCTCATATTAGCAACCTCCTTCAAAAATGAAATATATTCCACATAAAAAACATACTATATTTTTATATCTACTGATTTCTTGCCACTCTCAACAGACTCTCTGGTAATGCCATCCAATGCACCAGCCGGTATTGGTTTACCAGCTCTCCATGTAGAATCTGCGGCTTTTGCAGCTTCTGCAAATGCCTGTCTGTATTGATGTTCATATTGTTCCATTGTCCAGCCTGCTGATAAGCGGTCATCCTTATCCATTTTTCTGTATAAATTGTTATATACACTCTCCCTTTTGGTAGTATCACCATTTAGAGTACCATTTTCATTTAAGAATTCTTTCTTTGCCAGTTCAAACATTTCTTCCCGGCTGCTCTCTGGAATAGAAATGATATGTTTATAACTGTTTCTGTTCTCATCCGTTACCGCAAGTCCTGTTAATCCAGTATTCGGATCAATCCAGTCTCCGTTTTTGTCATACTGGCTCATCAGGTTCTTAATTGCCTGAACATTCGTAAACATTGCACCGTTTCCATTCTTCATCATCTCACTCAGTGCTGCTTTATACTTTTTACTGTTTGTGTCAATCCCTGCTGCTTTTAATTGTTTCTGTACAGAACTGCTGTTCATTTGAGACAACTGAATATTGTTGACTAAATTTGTTTTTGATGTTCCAAATGTCGTTTGAAATAAAAAACCGTAGTCCGTAATTCTTGACATAATCGAAACCTCCCATCATTAAATTTTTTATATCTATCATCCGC
>NZ_QTVB01000068.1:0-8086 GCF_003435965.1 Roseburia sp. AF42-8 | reverse complement strand
TTATTATTAGATGATGTAGAAAAAGAAGTGGGTGGAGATTTAGAAAAATAAAAGTTATATAAAAAGGTGGGGTAGATGATAATGATTGGAGCTAATCAATATGAGTTAACATGGAATCATTTTGAAGCGATTCATGCAGATAAGAAAATTGCATTTGAAAATCTTTGCCGTTCTCTTTTTAAAAGAGAACTTTGTCAGGAGGGAATATTTCTTCACTCTAATCCTAACCATCCTGGCGTAGAGGTTGAACCAGTGATAGCAAAAGATGGTCGGACTAAAATTAGTTTTCAAGCGAAACATTTTGATAAGAATATAGGATATGCAAAAATTGAAGAATCAGTGAATAAAATAGTGGAAAATTATGCAGGTATATTGGATATTGTTTATTTGTATTGCAATCAGGATATTAAGACAGAGAGTAATTCATATCAAAGAATTGAAAAAATACTTGCGGGTGTAGGAATTAGTTTGGTTTTGATTACTGGACAGACAATTTTGGATCAAGCAATGAATTATCCTCCAATACTTTCTTGCTATTTCGGTCTTGATAATTTAGATGATAAATGGTTTCAAAACAATATGGAATTAAGTCTCAAGAATCTTGGCAGAAGGTATAATGCATTGTTTAATATTGATACAGAAGCGCAGAAAAAACTTTCACTTTTTTTGCATGAAACGGCTGGAATTGCAGAGATTAATGCCAAGAAGGAGGCATTGATGAATGAATTAGAAAATTTAAGATGGAGATGTGATGAAAAGTACAGGACTGAGATTATTTCATTTGTTAAATGGGCTGAATCATTGGAGTATGTGAATGTAAAGAATTTCTCGCAAGCAATTGAGTGGAAAAGCCGTTTTGAAAATGAATGCGCAGAACAGTTTGCAAAGTTAAAAAATAGCTTGACTACAATACAGGAAGAACTGAAGAAATATTCTGGTACCGACGCGGAGTATAAAAAGCTTAGAACTGAAGAATATGAGATTGAAAGAATACTATCATCTTCATCTTATCTTGAAATTACAAAGACAGAGATTAGTATGATTAATTGTAAAGTTGCTATTATTACAGGAAAGATGGGAACTGGAAAATCCCAGCTATTGGCAACTGCTGCAAAAAGAATGGTAGAAGATGGTCGTCCAACATTATTGCTTTTGGGACAAACATTTATTTCTGATGAAAGTATAGAAAATCAAATTATTCAGAACTTAGAAGGATTAAGCTTTGGGCAAAACTTTGAATCACTTATTTCCGTTATGGATGAAAAAGCTCAAATTATTGGTGAAGATGCGATTATTTTTATTGATGCTATCAATGAAAGTAGAAATCGAACTATATGGATAAATGGAATAAATCGTATTATTATTACTTTGGAACAGTATAGTCACGTTAAATTAGTCATTTCTCTTAGAACTGGATTTGAAAAATTAACATTGAGCCAAAATGTGCTAGACAAGAAGAAATCAGGAGATATTGCAATAATTAGGCATACAGGTTTTACTGACGAATCACCAGAGAGAATATACGAATTTTTATCCGAATGTGGAATCTCGTTTTCACCGGAATATTATCTTCATTCAGAGATGACCAATCCGTTGTTCTTAACTTGGTTTTGCAATACATATAGTGGTGAAGAACAAGGATTACTTGCACTTATTGATAGTGTTTTAAAGCAAGCCGACCGAGAAGGCTCAAAAGAGGCTGGAATATTTGAATCTACAGGTATGTTAAAATCATTAATTTATGAAATGCTTGATGCCGCTGAAACAGGAGTTTTGACAAAACAGGAACTGCTAGGGTTAACGGCTTGGAACATATATGGGGTAGTTAATAAAATTGGATATCTGAATGCAATAGAGAGGGCGGGAGTATTAACATCTTTTGTTCAGAATCAAGAGGAGAATTATTATATTGGTTATAATCTACTGGAAGATTATTTAAGAGCATATCGAATTGTTGAAAGAGAAAAAAGCAAGGAAAAAATTATAGAATATTGTGAAAAAAATCTATTGGCAATAGAAGAGGGAAGTATAAAGAACTATGGAAATGAATCTGTCTTTGCAATGGTAGCTTCGCTATATGCATTAAAGTATGAGGGAGAGCTTATAGAACTAATAGATAAAGTAGAGGATGAATGGGATAAAAAACGTTTAATAGCTTCGCTATATGCATTAAAGTATGAGGGAGAGCTTATAGAACTAATAGATAAAGTAGAGGATGAATGGGATAAAAAACGTTTAATAGATAATTACTATTCGTCTTTTATATGGAGAAGTTCTAATATTACATATGATGGTTTCATTGAGATAATAAAAAAATATCCAGTTGATTGCAGAAAAGTTTGGAGCGTTTTTATTGAGAATTCAGTAAAGGAAAAAAGTGAGTTAAATGCATTGGGATTAACAAAGCTGTTAAATCAATATCCTTTGAATCGACGGGATTATCTATGGACAATGGTCGTTAATGAGTTTGATGAAAGTAATCGTATGATAAGCCTTGCATATTATATTGAGGCTGGTAATATGCTGGAAGGATTGTCGGAACATAAGGCATATTTACTGTTAATGACTTATGCATGGATGCTTTCTTCGTCGAACCGAAGTTTGAGAGATAGAGTTTCAAAGGCAATGATTGAAATTCTAAAAGAACATTTTTCAGTTTGCATTCTTCTGCTAAAATTATTTAAAGATGTCAATGATCCGTATATCATTCAGCGTTTATATGGAATTGTATTTGGTGCTGTTATGAGACGAAAGAAGGAGAATAAGTCTGAATTTGGAGATTTGGCAGAATGGGTATACAAAGAGATATTTGATAAAGAAATTGTTTATCCGGATATTTTATTGAGGGATTATGCAAGACTTATAATTGAAAGATTTAACAGCGAATATCCTGATGATGTAGGAAATATACTTTTGGAAAAAATAAGACCACCATACAAATCGAATCCAATTCCAATTGTTGAAGAGGTTGATTATGGTGCAGAAGAATTTCGAGAGAGTGGTCTATGGCCTTTATTGTTTTCGATGAAATTTGATATGAAGGTAAAAGGAGTGGGACTATATGGTGATTTTGGAAGATATGTTTTTCAGTCTGCATTAGAGCATTTTGTAAATGTAGATATGGCAAATATTTATTATTATGCAATACAGTATATATTGAATAATTTGGAGTATAATCCTGAATATTTCGCGGAATATGATAAGCATAGGAATAATTATGATAGGCATCATGCAAAACGAGTTGAACGAATAGGTAAGAAATATCAATGGATAACAATGTATAACATCTTAGCACGAGTTTCTGATATTCATAATATAAAAAGTTGGGATTGGAAAGATAAAATTGGAGTTGTTTATGAAGGACCATGGAATCCTTATGTAAGAGATTTTGATCCTACATTGAATATTAAGATAAAAGTGAAAAATGGTATGCCGCAGATAATGATGCCTAAGTATGGTAAAGAAAAATTTTGTGGTATAAATGCTTTGGAAACTGATATAAAAAAATGGATTATGGAAGAAGATCAGATGTTTCAGGATTTTCCAGAACGTTTTATACATAAGGACGGATTTGGAAAAGAATGGGTGTCTCTCTATATATATCAAGAAAATATATTTCGACCAAGAGGAGAAGAATGTCCAGCGTTTGGATTCTCCAAGGGAGAACAGCATGTATGGACAATTGCGACTATGTATATTTTGCCAGAAACAAAAAAAATATATAATGAGCAGGAACTGATAGAGTCTGGATTTGTTAGAAAAAATTCTAATGGCATGTATAGCTGTTATTCATTATTTTCAAGAGAATATGCATGGAGCGCTGGCTATAATGCAGAGTTTAGAGCGTGTGAAAGCGAGATGGCAGAAAGGGATATGAAGGCTTTTCCGGCAGCAATAAATGTTTTGTGGGAAGAAGAATATGATGCTTCACAAGGAGAGCCTACGTCATTTGCTATTCCAACAGGACAGATTATTCAAGAGATGGAGTTATATGAAAAGGAAATGGATGGCATTTATTATAAGGATGAAGAAATAGCCGCATTGGATTTATCTCTTTTAGGAAATGAATATACTGAGGTGGTTATACGTCGGGACATTATGAATGAATATATGAAGAAAACGGGCGTTCAGGTTTTTTGGACAGTAATTGGGGAAAAGCAGTATTTTCTAGGAGATGTGAGTCAACAATGGAAGAGACGAGAAGGATATTTTGTTTATACTAATAACAAAATAGTTGGAAGTATACGTGTTGCTAACGATAATTAGGAATTTCATTATTGCAAAAATTGATAAATTCATGTTTTCATGCTATGCTTTTGCTATATCTGTTGGCAAAATAATGGAAAAATGATATGAAAGTCAGTTATAAAAAAGCATTCCAATTATTGATAGAAAAAATATCAAGAATGTGCAGTTGAAGCAAAATACTGGCGTTGACGATATTCTGGAATTTGTACCAGAGGATAACGGAGGAAAAGAGAATGGTTGATACCAAAAAGGAACAGGAACGTGATGAACTGCACCGTGCAATATGGGCGATTGCAGATGAACTGCGTGGAGCAGTCGATGGCTGGGACTTCAAAAATTATGTTCTTGGCACGATGTTCTATCGTTATATTTCCGAAAATCTGTGTAATTACATAAATAGCGGTGAGATTAATGCAGGTAACACCGATTTTGACTTTGCAAAAATGCCGGATGAGGATGCAGAAGAAGCAAGAGAAGGACTGGTAGAGGAGAAAGGATTTTTTATCCTTCCGAGTGAACTTTTCTGTAATGTCCGTGCCAATGCTGCGAATGATGAAAATTTAAATGAAACACTGGAGCGTGTGTTCCGTCACATTGAGGAATCAGCGAAAGGCAGTGAGGCAGAGAGCGACTTTGCCGGACTGTTCGATGACTATGATGTAAACAGCAATAAACTGGGTTCTACAGTTGCAAAGCGTAATGAAAAACTCGTAAAGCTACTGAATGGTGTAGGCGAAATGAATCTAGGAGATGTGAAAGACCATTCCATTGATGCCTTTGGTGATGCGTATGAGTACCTTATGACTATGTATGCATCAAATGCCGGAAAATCTGGTGGAGAGTTCTTTACGCCAGCAGATGTATCCGAACTGCTCACACGTCTTGGAACTGTAGGAAAAACAGAAATCAATAAAGTATATGATCCGGCTTGCGGTTCTGGTTCATTGCTTCTGAAGGCTGAGAAAATTCTTGGAAAGGATGCTATCCGTAACGGTTTTTATGGACAGGAGATTAACATTACAACCTACAACCTGTGCCGTATTAATATGTTCCTGCATGATGTGGGATTTGATAAATTTGATATAGCTTGTGAAGATACATTACTTAGCCCACAGCACTGGGATGATGAGCCGTTTGAACTGATCGTGTCTAATCCACCATACTCTATCAAGTGGGCGGGAGACGAGAATCCATTACTCATCAATGACCCTCGTTTTGCTCCGGCTGGAGTTCTGGCACCTAAGAGCAAAGCGGATATGGCGTTTATTATGCACAGTCTGTCATGGCTTGCATCCAATGGAACTGCTGCCATCGTATGCTTTCCGGGAATTATGTACCGTGGTGGTGCAGAGCAAAAAATCCGTAAATATCTAGTAGACAACAACTATGTGGATTGCATTATTCAGTTGCCGAGTAATCTGTTCTTTGGCACTTCGATTGCAACCTGCATCATGGTAATGAAAAAGAATAAGGCAGATAATAGGACACTGTTTATTGATGCCACAAGCGAATGTGTGAAGGTTACAAATAATAATAAATTGACCCCAGAGAATATTGACCGTATCGTAGACGTGTTTGCAAAGAGAGAAGAAGTGAAGCATTTTTCACATTTGGCAAGCTATGAGGAAGTTGCTGGTAATGATTACAATTTATCTGTGTCTACTTACGTTGAAGCAGAAGATACCAGAGAGAAAATTGATATTGTGAAGCTGAATGCAGAGATTAAGGAAATTGTTGCGCGTGAGCAGGTGCTTCGAGATGAGATTGATAAGATTATTGCAGAAATAGAGGGGTGATTTTATGGGAAAGCTTTTTCCAAACCAGTCTTTTGGTGTTAATATATTAAAACATGAAGAATTACCTATATTAAAATCTCATGAATTTGATTTTTTTAGATGCATTGAGTTTAAAGATAATTACTATGGAAAAACTGTGAGTGCGCTTCATGAAGGGAATCTTAGGGTGAGTAAAAGAGATAATAGATATTCAAATCTTTTTCCCGGACAAAAATTGTCATATTGGGCAGACTGCCCTCAAACAGCAAGGACAGAAATAAAAAAGTGGGGGTCTGGTAATAATATTTTGACATTTTGGGCATATGATGACGGAAGTAGTTTTGTACCTACAATTTATCCGGCAGAAAGTCTTCGAATAATTGATGGTATTCATTTCGAATTTGATAAAATTTTGAAAAAAGTTGGTAACCATGAAGACCTTACAAATGATGAGAAAGAAATTATTGATAGAATAGGATATGAGAAACCGGACTGTCTTGCATATAAATCGGAAGCTAAAGAAGGAGGCGTTTGTTTTTTATTCTTTGAAAATGGATTTAAGAAGCTTTCACTTCGTGAGGTAAGCTTACGCTTAGGAGACAAAAAAGGAAAAAACACAGCAAAAGTGATATGTGCCAGTGGGAGTGATTATACTCCAACATTGGCGAGATATGGATATTACTTTTCACCAATAGCAAAGGTTAAATATAATGATAGTTATATAGAGAGTGATGAATATATACTAAGAAAGCAAGTTGAAGATTATTCGCATGAAAAAATAGTGAGGAGAATGCGATGAGTAAATTAGATAAGTTGATTGAAAAGTTGTGTCCAGATGGAGCAGAATTTTTAACCTTGCAAGAATGTACACAAAAAGTTAAAAATATTAAATGGAAAAGTTATTCTGGAAACGATAAAAAGTACATAGATTTAAGCTCTGTGGATAGAGACTTACATTGTATAACAGAATCACAAAATATCAATTCGGATTCAGCACCAAGCAGAGCACAGCAAATTGTGCAGACAGATGATATTCTTTTAGGTACTACTCGTCCAATGCTGAAAAGATACTGTATGATTCCAGAAAAATATGATAATGAAATTTGCAGTACAGGTTTTTGCGTGTTAAGAGCGAATACAGAGATTGTGCTTCCAAGATGGATTTATCATAATATTGCTACAAATGATTTTTTTGCATATGTTGAGCAAAACCAAAAGGGGGCAAGCTATCCAGCAATATCTGATGTAAGCGTAAAAGCATTCAGTTTGCCTGTACCTCCTCTGGAGGTACAACGCGAAATAGTCCATATTTTGGACTCTTTCACGTTACTTACAGCCGAGCTTACAGCCGAGCTTACAGCCGAGCTTACAGCTCGGAAGAAACAGTATGAATTTTATCGTAATAAGTTGCTGACATTTGACAATAATGTTAAAGTTGTTCCGTTAGCGGACATTGCGGATATTAGTACAGGTAGTAGTAATACTAACGAAGGTCTCGTAGAGGGTAAATATCCATTTTATGTTCGTTCACAGGAACCATTGAGAAAAAATGAATATGAATATGATGAAACTGCTATTATTACTGCAGGCGATGGAGTTGGTGTAGGTAAAGTATTTCATTATGTTGAAGGAAAATATGCTTTACATCAAAGGGCATATCGAATTCATATAAATACGCCAGATGTCTTACCTAGGTATTATTTTCATTATATGAGGTCGACATTTTTACCATATATACAGAAAACTATGTTTCAAGGGTCTGTAGCATCTATTCGGAGACCGATGCTAAATCAATTTCCAGTTCCGGTTCCAACATTAGATGTGCAGAAAAGACTTGTCAATGTCCTCGATAACTTTGAATCTATTTGCTCTGACTTAAACATCGGTTTACCAGCCGAAATAGAAGCACGCCAGAAGCAATATGAATATTATCGTGATTTGCTCTTGACATTCGCAGAAACAGGCAAAACAATCTTGACAGACAGACAGACAGACAGACAGACAGACAGACAGACAGACAGACAGACAGACAGACAGACAGACAGACAGACAGACAGACAGAC